>JBEVIO010000058.1:0-3898 GCA_040510635.1 Binatia bacterium
CAACGACGTATCGCGGGTCCATTTCCAAGGCGGATCGATCCTCAACACCGCGCGCGCCAACCCGACAAAAAACGCGGAGGATCTCCAGCGCGTCGTCGCGGCGCTCGATCAGCTCGGTATCGGTTATTTAGCCACCATCGGCGGCGACGATACCATGTTTGCCGCCAGCCAAGTGGCAAAACAGGCGGGCGGGCGTATTCGTGTGTGCCACGTGCCAAAAACCATCGACAACGACCTGCCGCTGCCTGGCGAGATACCGACCTTCGGTTTCGAAACCGCGCGCCAGCTCGGTAGCGAGCTGGTGCAAAATCTCATGGAAGACTCCCGCACCACCGGCCGATGGTATTTCGTCGTCGTCATGGGACGCACCGCCGGCCATCTCGCTTTGGGCATCGGTAAAGCCACCGGCGCAACGTTGACGTTGATCCCGGAAGAGTTTTCGGGACCGATTCACATGGCGACCGTTTGCGATATTCTCGAAGGCGCGATTATCAAACGGACGGCGCTTTGGAATCGGCCGGACGGCGTCGCGATTATCGCCGAAGGACTGCTCGAGCATATGCCCGCGGCGGAGCTCGAAGGCATCGACGGCGTGCGCATCACGCACGACAGCTATGGGCACTTGCGCCTGGCCGAAGTCGATCTCGCTTATATCTTGAAAACCCTGGTCGAACGGCGCTGCGCCAGCCGCGGCGCGTCGACCGCGATCGTCCATAAAAATATCGGTTATGAGCTGCGTTCGGCGGCGCCGGTCGCGTTCGATTGCGAATATGTCCGAACCTTGGGCTACGGCGCCGTCGAGTTTTTGTTGAATCCACCGGAAAAAATTAAGCAACTGACTGGGGCGCTGGTCGCGCTGATCAACGGCAAGCTCGAATATCTTGACTTCACGGCACTGCAGGATCCCCTCACCGGCAAAACCCGCGTGCGCACCGTCGATATCGAAGCTCCCTCTTATAAGATCGCTCGCGAGTACATGATCCGCTTGGAGAAGGAGGACTTTTCCGATCCGGAAAAAATCAGGCTTCTCGCGCAGACGGCCTCCTCTGAAAAATATTTTTGCAGCGCCGATGAGTTTCGCAACCGTTATCTTTATTTAGCCACCGACTTGAAGGGTGGCATCTGACGGAGATGAGATGACCACAAAGATCGCAATCAACGGCTTCGGGCGCATCGGCAGGCTGGTTTTGCGCACGCTATTGGCGCGCCACCGCGAGGAGTTAACCGTCGTCGCCGTCAACGACATGGCGGATCTAAAAACCAATGCACACCTGTTTCGCTACGACACCACCTACGGGATTTTTCCCGGCACGATCGAGATGGGTGAAGGCCTCATGCGCATCGACGACCAAAACATCGCCGTTTTGAATCTAAAGGAGCCAGCGCGCCTGCCCTGGCGGCAGCTCGGCGTCGATATCGTTATCGAAGCTACCGGCGTGTTTACCGATGCTGCGCACGTGCGCGCCCATCTCGACGCCGGCGCGAAAAAAGCGATCATCACCGCCCCGGCCACCGACGAAGACATCACGCTGGTCCTCGGCGTCAACGATACGGAATACAACCCGAGTAAACATCATATCGTCTCGAACGCTTCGTGCACGACCAAGTGCCTGGCGCCGGTGGCGAAAGTACTGCACGACAGCTTCGGCATCGAGCACGGGCTCATGACTACCACTCATGCCTACACCAACGACCAGCGCATTTTGGATCTCATGCACAAAGATCTGCGCCGGGCGCGCGCCGCGGCGATGAATATCGTGCCCACGAGCACCGGCGCGGCAAAGGCGATCGGCCTCGTCATACCCGAGCTCAAGGGCAAATTACACGGCCTGTCGCTGCGCGTGCCGACGGCGACGGTTTCGATTGTCGATCTGGTGGTCAATCTAAAAAAATCCGCCGGCGTCAACGACATCAACGGCGCGTTGAAGAGCGCTGCTGAAAAGAGTATGAGAGGAGTCCTCGAGTACTGCGACGAGCCTTTGGTTTCCAGTGATTTTCGCGGCAACGCCGCTTCTTCGATCGTCGACGGCTTATCGACCGTTGTCCTCGAAGGCAAGATGGCCAAAGTGTTGGCGTGGTACGATAATGAGTGGGGTTACAGCTGCCGGGTCGGTGACCTTGCAAGGCTCATGGCCACAAAGGGACTTTAGTTTCAGGAGGAGCGAAATGATTGCCAAAGACATCATGACCCAGGACCTGATCACCGTCGCGCCGACGATGACCGTCAAACAACTGGCGATGACGCTCATCAAGAATCAAGTCAGCGGCGCCCCCGTCGCCGGCAAGAACGGCAAGCTGGTCGGCATTGTTTCCGAGAATGATATCATCGCTAAAAAAGGCAAAGACGTGAAGGCGATCATGAGCAAAAAAATCATCAGCGTTGGCGAAGATACATCCGTGGAAAAAATCGCTCAGCTCATGACCGCGCACAAGATTAAACGCGTGCCGGTGATGCGCGGCGACGCCATCGTCGGCATCGTCAGCCGCGCCGACATCGTCAGCGCCATCGCGCGCGGCGAGCACATTGCCATCCACACTCCGGTTTACGATCTGTAGCCTTGCGCTGCAGATATGGAATACGCGGTACTTAGCACTTATCCAATCATTCCGTTCGGCATTGCGCCTGCTCTCATCGGCTCACTGAATAGAAATAAGGCAAGCCGACCGCCGAAAAGATCATCCGCTTTCTTTCTTGTCAGCCGATCTCCAAGTCGGCCCACACGCCAACATGATCGGAGGGCCACAAAGTTGGATTGTCGGACGCAGGTTGATTAAAGCACAATCCCGAACCGTGGATCTTTATCGATGCCGATACCCAGAGATAATCGATGCAGCGATCGAAGCGCGGCCATTCCGGATGGGTGGGGACGCCGCCCGGCTCGCTCAATGGCGTGAACGCGGTTGGCTGGGTCTGCGTCGGTCGATAGGCCGCGGACATCAAGCGAATCGACGGCTGATCCGGCGCCGCGTTGAAGTCGCCGCAGACAATCGAGCCGGCGGCATCGTCGCGCGAGCGGATCCATTCGAGCAGTTGGGTCACCTGGTATTGGCGCGCGGCGTCCTCAACCCGCGCGGCGATCAGGTGCGTGACGTAGACGTCGAGAAGGCGGCCGTCGATTTCAAAGCGCGCCGCCAGGGCAACACAATTGTGCGAGCGGTAGTCGAGATTTGCCGTTTCGATCGGCGGATAACGGGTGAGCAGCCCTTCGCCCTCGCTGCGTGAATCTTCACCCGCCTTGGACTGCCGCAGCAAGGCGTACTTTGCGCCGATTGCTGTTTGCGCCGCTCGCTGCAGCCAACGACCCGCATGGCTCGGCAAATGAATCTCGTTCAGCGCCCATAGGTCGGGGCGCAATTCTCCCAACTGCGCCGCGATCAGCTCCCGGCGCGCCGGCCAACATTTGTGATTCTGCTCCAGGTTTAAGGTCGCGATTCGAAACATGATGGAACAAGTTGAATTGGAAAACTGCCACGCTGCTCGGGCAGTTTTTACCTGCCGAGATAAAGTTTGCGCGCGGTCCGCAGATGAGTAAAGGCTTGATCTTTTTTGCCGAGGGCTTCAAAAACCAGGCCCAGGTTATAATGGGCATCGGCGAAGTCGGGATCTCGATCGAGCGCGTCTTGATAGCAGCGCGCGGCATCCTGAGGTTTTTTTAGATCTTCCAGCAGCACGCCTAAATTGAAATAGGGCGCCGCATCGCGAGGAGCACATTCCATCGCGGTGCGGTAGTACCGCTCACTTTTATCGAGCCTGCCGTTATCATGATAAAGTTTCCCCAGGTTAAGGTGGGCATCGCTCATTTTTGGGTCGAGCTCCAGCGCCCTCAGATAGGCTCGTTCCGCTTCCTCGGTCGAAGTCGTTTCCAATTCGGTGCCGAGATTGAACCAATGTTGGGCG
>JBEVIO010000059.1:0-6495 GCA_040510635.1 Binatia bacterium
GAAGTCAGACACAAGTTCCGCTCCGGCGACTTTTTCGCCCAAAACCACGACGAGGTTCGCGCGCAATCTACGCAGTCTAATTGTCGGACTGGGATTTAGAATTTAGCGGTCAAGGACAAATTTTGCAGTCGAAGGTCGATGATTTCTTTGACGTCGCGAGCGGCCAAGTTTTCCGGTAGCGGCTCGGGAGCCGCGCCGAGCGAGGCGATCCGTTCGTTCAGTGTCGCCAGATCGGCATACCGGCGCTGATATTCATCGAGCCGATCCGTGCAGCTTACGATGCATTGATCGATCCGAGCGAGAGATTCTTTCAATGCCGCTTGATCTCTGGCGAATTGCTCGCGCAATTGTGCCACTTCGGCCTGCAAGGTTAGCTGGGCCAACGGGCGCACTCGCTCTTCGATCTGCGCTTGCATGTCGTGCAGCGCCTGCAAGAGTCGGTCGTACAAGAATCCTTCGCCAGCAAGATTGGGATTGGGGTCAGCTAAAGGCGCGAACGCCGCCGGCATACCGGGTGTGGGCATCGCGGGTGCGGGGCTCTTTAGCGAATTTAACGCGGAGTGAATGCCGGAGATTTTTTCCAGCACCTTGCCCCGGTCATCTAACAAACTTTGCAGTTGCTTGATTGGATCTAAATCGTCCACCACTCAACTCGCCAAGTACGCGATAACGGATTTATTTAGCGCCGCCGGCCGCCGATCGAAGGGTGACTTCGCTGTTATCGGTCAAGCTCATCGATTTGGTGGAAACCAATTCCAAAACGTCGGTCCGGCTAAAACGCCAGCTCCGGCCAATGCGATTGCCGGGAATAACACCTCTTTCGGCTAGCTTATACACGGTTTTAAGGTGTATTTTTAGAAGCGCGGCGACTTCTGACGGTGTCATAATTTCTTCCATTCGATCATTCTCCTTTTTTGTTACAAAGCGTAAAAGTTCGTCGATGCAGTAGCTGGAGCATGTCTCATGCCAAAGCCTTTTGAAATATATTCCATCCGAGTTAACACCCCAATTTTCCAAAGATTTCCTACGTGATACTGAAAAATGTAAGTAACGGCGCTAAAACGCGGTGCTTCGCCTAGTGCGGACAAAATTGGCCAATTAGGGCAGTTTTCGGCAGGTGCTTAGTGACTTTCGTCAAAAGAAAGCCCACTTCCCTGCGGTCGCTGCGGTTGAGGCAACGCTTCCGGCCAACCGGTTATTGGGAGATCATGCGGACAATTTTGACAAAGTCTTACGAATGAATGGCAATTATTAGTCCGAGTCCATTCGGCTGTGGCTATGGCGCGCCTGAACCTGAGCCAATTGCTTTTGCCATTTCTTAGAATATTCATTGCGCGTGTCGGTGCTGATCGCGCTCGTCGCGGGGAATTTATCGCGCCATTCCCACGGCCGCACCGCTTCGATAATCATCCGCGAATTATGGCCCTTCTGTCCGGGCGGTATGATCGGATCGAGTGGTCCGCTCCAAGTGCGCCGCAGAATATCGACCGACGTCGCGGGGTCGGAACGCGTTGCCATCGCCCAAAGCACTTCATTGACATCGGTGATGTCGATGTCCTCGTCAACAACGACAACGTAGCGTCCCAAATAGGCGCCGGCGTGGCATTGGCAGGCGACTAGAGCGGCCTGCTTCGCATGGCCCGGATATCTTTGTTTAATGGCGACGACAATCATAAATCGCTGCGCCGGCGGCGGCAGGTAAACACCTTTGATGTCCGGCACACCGGCCTGCTCCATGCCGTTCCAAACCGTCGCGGCGCGCAAGCATGAACGATACATGCCGTGAATCGTCGGTTTGAATGGCGCGGCGCCGCAGATGATTGGATCGTTGCGGTGGTAAAGAGCTTTGACGCGAACGAACGGTTCGGCTCGCCGGGCGCTGGCGTAATAACCGGGCCATTCACCGAAAGGACCTTCCTGCATCGATTCGCCGGGAAGGATTTCGCCCTCGATGACGAGTTCTGCGCTTGCTGGAAAATGCAATCCGGTTAACGGTCCTTCGATGACATCGATAGGTTGCCCTATCAATCCGCCGGCCCAGTCATACTCGTTGACCGCATAAGGCACAGCCTGAGACGCCGCGATATAAAGCAGCGGATGCTGACCAAACGCCATCGCCACCGGGAACGGCTTGCCGGCCTTCATCGCTTTTTCATAATGAATCTTGCCGTGCTTTCCCGGTGAGATGTAAAGACCGACCTTGTCCTTGTCCTGCAGCATCACGCGGTAGCAACCGACGTTTTCGGTGCCGGTTTCAGGATCGCGGGTAACCACCAAGTGCGCTGTGCCGAGGTAGCGGCCGCCGTCACCCGCATGCCATCGCGGCACCGGAAACTTCATGAGATCGACTTCGTTGTCGCGCTCGATGTTTTCGAAGACCGGACCGCTCTTAACCACGTTCGCCTTGATCGGCTGCATCGCCCGCAATTTCGCGCGCAGAGCATCGATCAAAGGAATGGTTTTTAACTCCACCGGCAGATTCAGCGTCAGAGCGGTACGCTCCAGGGTTTCGAGCATGTTCGCGAGGACGCGGCGGTTGGGATCGAAACCCGGAACTTGGTCGAAAATAACCGCCGGCGGCGTGGAAATTCTCTCGAGAATTATTTCCGTCAGCGCGCCGATTTCCAAATCCCAATGCGCGCCCGAGATTTGCTCCAATTGCTCGAGCTTTTTGACTTCCTTGAGCCAGTCGCGCAAATTGCAGGACTCTGTCGTAGTCGGTCTAATCGCCGTTGTAGTCGCCATAATGTTCTCCCTAGATAAACTGCCTATGTTACTCGACGAGCTTTACGGTGCCGGGATGAAAAATATCCGCCGGCGCAAGGTTTCTCGCGCTAATGCCTTGAGCATGACAATAGCTCAGAAAAGTATCGAGCACATGCCGGTTCGCCTCGAGTCCATATGCCCAGGGATCCGTGCTAAAAATCCGCTGCTCCTCGGTCAGATAATGATTGGGCCACGCTTCGACCAAGCTGGGAATTGCCCGCCGCCAGCGCTGCGCCCAGCGCTTCGCGTCGGTGTAAAGCCGAAATAGCTTCTCCGGCAATTCGGGATAGCGGTCTGCGATATTTTTTTGTAACGCCAGCACGTGCATGATCGGTAAGATTTTGGTCTTGTGAAAATAGGCTGCTTCGACGTCGCGCGAGTTGCCAAACAATCTTTGCACCGAATCGTTGGCCAGCAGGGTCGGCAGCTGCGACTCGGTAACACCCAGCGCATCGACTTGGCCTTCGAACAGCGCGCGGCAAGCCCGCTCGGACGTATTCTTGCCGCTGTTTTCAATTGCGTGGATTATGGAGCCGTCGCGTGGCTCGACCGTTGCACCGGGATCGTGGTCATCCCAATGATGCATCGAAGCGACATACCATTGCGAATTTTTCGCCGACACCCCGTATTCGTCGACCAGCATCCCCCGCATCCAAATCGCCGCGGTCTGTACCCAGCGAAGAAAGCCGAGTTTCTTGCCGTTTAAATCCGAGGGTTGGCTAATGCCGGAATTTTTTCGGACGAAAATGAAGCCGTGGCGAAACATGCGCGACGGAAAAACCGGCACCGCGACGAAGTCGGCTTTGTCCCTCGAAGTGTAGTAAATCAATTCGCCGAGCGACATCTCGGAAATATCGTACTGCCCCTTGAACATGCCCGCGAACATCCCCGGCACATCTTCAGTCTCGGTGACGTCGAATTCAAAGCCGGGAACACTTTTGTGTCCGCGCAGGATCGGCAGCGTTCCGTCATAGGCGCGGCTCGCGAGACGAATTTTTATGGGAGGAGCCATAGTTCCTTTGCAGCGTAGTCAAAGAAAAAGATCGCGAGCGGTTAGTTTGTCGATTCTTCGCGATGCAGCTGCAACGAATCCATGATCGGGCGGTCATTGATGGAAAACAGGACCGCCTCATCATTCGAGATATTCTCGTGCGCATGCCACTGCCAGAGCGGCACCACGAAAGTGTCACCCTGCTGCCACTCCAAGTAACCCTCGCCAACTCGGGTCCGTCCCTGGCCGCGAACCACATGGTAGATCGCCGTGCTGGTATGACGGTGCGTCTTAGTCGATTCTTTGCCTTTGAAAAGCTGCACCTCGCAGGACATGGTCGGATAGGTGTAGCCGCTGGTGACGGGATTGATATACCGCAGCAACCGCCCGTCATAAGCATCGCGGTCGCCGTCGCCCATCGCTCTAAGCGCCGCGTGCGTGTCCTTCCAAGCATAACGAAACGGTACGCCGCGCGAATGGCCGGGCTCTGTTTTCACCGGGCGCGCAAAGCCCATTCGGCTAAGCGATTCGCCAGTTTGGCGCGTGATCGGCTGTTCAGGAAATTCCGCGTCCTCGAAGAAGAGAACATTGAACGATTGAATCAACGGCCCGTCCAAGCCGTCAAGCCAAATAATCGGGTCTTGCGACTCGTTGTGATGATCGTGCCAGGTCCAGTTGGGCGTGAGAATCAGGTCGCCCTCTTCCATGAAAAATTTCTCGCCATCGACCGCCGTATAAGCGCCCCGGCCTTGCACGACAAATCGGATCGCCGCCATATTGTGCCGGTGCGCCCGCGCCACTTCGCCCGGATTGACGATTGAAAAAGTCACTTGCAGGGTATGCGAGGTTGATTTGATCGGCAGATGCGGGCTCACCAGCCGGATGGCGCGCCGCTCGGCTTGTTCGATACCGATCGTCTCGCTCGCTTTGAGCAGGCCATCGAGAAGCGGCTGCCACTTCCATAGATAAGGTGCCTCCGATGCATGACCCGGCACGCGGGTGCGCCAGAATCCGGATAGTTGGTTTTTCTCCAGTTGGTGGTCGAGTTCCTCGAGTTTCATGCTCAGGTCCTCTCTTCAATCCTAGGACACCTGCGACATCGCGTGGGCCATGCCGCCAAAGTAAGCGCGATGGAGGTCCATTGATTCCTTGGCGGTGTCGAGCACTTCTTGCTCCCGGCCCGGCGTGACATATTTTTCGAGGACGTCGATAAACATGTCGGAATGCTTTACATCGGCTTTGCTATGCGCGGTGAAGTTCGGCATCTGAGCGTCAGTAAAATTCAGATCTCGCTTCCAAATCTTGTATAGCTGAGTGCAGTTGCCGCCGCCGATGTCACCGAGCAATCGATCGTCATTGGTCCATTCGGCGATGGTCGAAGCCGCGATCGCCTCCTGCCAGGGACGCTGACGCGCGATCCAAAACCAGCCGTAGATCGCCGCCTTGGTCGTTGGCAATGGCTCGGCCTGAAGCACATCGTCCACGCTTAGACCTACTTCCTTGCCTTGACGAAAAATCAGATCCAGATGACCGTGTTTTGAATGCTCGTCTTCGACCAGTTCCTCGTATTCATGCTCCATGATGCGCTGTTTGACCTCGAACTCCGGACAGTTGGCGGCCACCTGCGGCCAAAAATTGCGCCGCTGACGCACATAGAGACCCAGTTGCAGCACGTAAATCTGCGCCCGCGTTGTCGTCATGGGAGTGGAGTAGAAATGCTTCATCTCCGGCGACAGAAATAGGTAACGTACGCAGTCACCTAGTTTTTGCCGCCATTCTTGTGGTTTCATGAAAGTCCTCCTGATCGCATTCTCACTTAAACATGCGTGACCGCGTGTACAGCGAATTTCGACCTTTAGCGGCCAAACTGTGCAGCTCACGCATCTGGTCGATTTTTAGCACTAGCCGATCCGAAAAAGCAACGTCACGCACTCAAAGCGACCGTTGATACAGACTTTATTTTGTCGGCTTAAGCGAACAGAGTGGGATTTACATAGGCAGATTGTAACACCTGCCAATGCGATTGACCGCCGGGGGCATACAGAATCGCAGTAACCGATGCCGAGTGGATTAACTTTGTTTTGCGCGCGGCGTAGCGCTTTAGTCTAGTTAGCTTTCGCTTTTGATATTAGTGCGCCTGGCTGGCCTCAGTTGGGGTAGGGAAATAGCGCAGCAGCAAGGTCTGGAGCTGATACAGCGAGACCGGCTTGCTGATTACTTCGCGGGCACCGAATCGTAAAGCCGCTTCCCGGTGGTCTTGTGCCATCCAGGCAGTGCAAATTATAATTGGAACATCTTTCGTAACCGCGCTCTCGCGCAGACAAACCGTCGCCTCGATTCCACTCATGCTCGGCATGCCGAGATCCATGAAAATCAGGTCGGGTTGCTCGGCCAAAGCCTTCTGCACGCCCACTTCCCCATCGTCGGCTTCGATAACCTGAAAGCCCAAATGGCGAATAATCGTGGCGAAGAGCGCGCGGCAATCGGTGTTATCTTCGATGACGAGAACTTTATAAGCCATGGGAAGGTGTTTAAGCAGAGCCTGTGCCAACACGACGTTTCTCTAAGTGATTGTAAGTTTTTGCAATTACCGCGGTGACGGTGTGCATTGGCCCCTCACGTGTCGTAAATTGACACGGCCGATGACACAAAAGGTAACAGATCAGGAATTTCGGCGTCCCGAAAACGAGCTATGATTTATATCCCAACTTGCCAAAGAGTTACGCCAAGCGGCGCCG
>JBEVIO010000060.1:0-4428 GCA_040510635.1 Binatia bacterium
AAAAAATTTTTGCCGCGACGAAAATGATCTTCGACAAGATGCTCGAGTTCCTAAAGCCGGGCGTGACTTTCGGCGAAGTCGCTCAATTTTACCAAGATGAAGTCCAAGCCGCCGGTTACGAGCCCGACGGCGCGCTCATGCACGGCCGCGGCCTTGGCGAGGACGCGCCGATGCTCTGGGGCGCGCGCCGCGATTTTCCCGAAAAAGAAGCCAAGCTCAAAGAAGGTCATGTCTTCATCTTGAAGCCGGCTTGCAAGCAAGGCTTTATGCGCGACTCGATCCGCGCCGGCGATACCGTTGCGATCGAAGCCAACGGTGCCCGACGACTCGGCAAGCGGGATTTGACGTTCGTAGCCGTTTGAGTCGCCGGCCCGCCGGCGATAGCGCGGACAACTCCTGCTGTTTTCCGCCACTCCAACATTCCAGCACGTAATTTCTCGCCCACCTTGCCCGACATTAAGCGTCGTACTATAGAGTTGGCTAAGATTCTCTCAAGGGAGGTTTCTATGAGCGATGAAAATCTTAACCCCGACGCGCCGCTCCATATTCGCGGCTTAAATCATCTCACGATGCCGGTGAAAGACCGCTATCGCGCCGCGCGATTCTATATCGTTGTACTCGGCGCAGAAGCGCATCATGAATCGGCTCCGGACCGCGCTGCCAAGGGACTCGCCCGTTCCTTGCAAACCGGCGTTCGCCTTGCCCCCGGCTTCGAGGTCGATCTCTTCGAGCAGAGCTACGGCCAGCCCGATTGGAATCAATCCCATCCGCATTTGGCACTCGATACATCGGCCGAAGACTTGGCAAAATGGACGGAGCATTTTAAAAAATGGCAGGTGCCGTTCGTCGGACCGATGACGCGCGCCGGCACGACAGGCGGCGAGATTTATTTTAACGACCCCGACGGCAATCACCTCGAAATCCACTGCTCGAGCGTGCCGCAAGCGCAACGCGAGAAATTTCCGGTCGGTCCTTACGACAAAGGTCAATGCGTACACAAACAAGAATGGCCGCCGAAAGAGTTAGCCGACGAAGCCGAGCGGTTGTTCCAAGCGTCATTGGCGCGCATGCGCGAACGCAGACAGCCCCACTGAAACGAAGTTAGAAATGATTTATCACGAAGGTCACGAAGGCACGAAGTAGAAGAAAATTAAACCTTTGTGTCCTTCGTGCGCTTTGTGGTGAGTCAATTCTTACGCTTTGAAAGATTTGAACGGAGTTTATCATGCCCGAACTTTACCCCTATCCCCGCTTTTCCCTCGCCGAGCGCGACCGGCGTTGGCAAGCCGTGCGCGCGAAAATGACCGAGCAAAACATCGACGTCGTCGTCACGCCGCAGAACACCGGCCACTCGATGGATTTTCAAGCCAACACCCGTTACTTGACCCACTGCGGCGGCGGCGGTGATGCCGATATCGCCGCGGTGTTTCCGCTAAACGGCGCGGTCACGGCAATCGCGACGACGGCAAATCCGCGCTGGACCACCACGCAGGATTGGACCACCGATGTGCGCGAGGCGCGCCGCGAATATGGCAAGATCATCGTCGAGCGCTTGAAAGAATTAAAAATCGAACACGGCCGCATCGGCATCGCCGGCCTCGGTGAAGTCGAAGGCACGCGCACGCCGGAAGGAACGATTCTGCACGGCACCTACGAAAAAATCCGCGAAGCCTTTCCGCAAGCCGGGATCGTCGACGCCACGCCGATCTTGACCGAAGTCCGTTACACCAAGAGCGAGGAAGAAATCGCTGCCTTGACCAAATCGATGGAGATCGTCGAGCTGGCCTATCAAGCCGAGATCGAAGCCGCGCATCCCGGCGTCAAAGACTGGGACGTCTGGGCGTCGACGCAATACGCGCTCATGCGCAACGGCTCGGAAATGCCCGTGCACTGCAATTGGATATCCGGGAAAAACGTCCGGCGCACATTGACCCGCCCGAGCATGCGCCTTCTCGAGCTCGGCGATCTGATCATCAACGAAGTCGAAGCGTCGTGGATCGGCTACCGTTCCCAGGGTGTGCAGCCGGTCTTTGTTGGCAAGGCCGATCCGGTGCATCAAGAGTTAATCAAAGTGCAGCGCGAGCTCTTCAATCGCGTGATGGAAAGTCTGAAACCCGGCGTAACGGTTAAAGAGTTAGCCGAGCTAACGTTGAAAACAAGCGCGACCGTCGCGCCGAAATCCGGCCCGGCAACGGGCGCGCGCGGCGATTTGAATATGCATGGCCGCGGCGCCGGCGACGACGGTCCGATCATCACCGCGCACGCCAAAAGCCCGCGCCAGCTCGCGATCGCGCTGCAGAAAAACATGGTATTCATCTGTAAGCCGTCAGCTATTTCCGCCGACGGTCAATCGATCAGCACCTGGGGCGACACCGTGGTCATCACAAAAAGCGGCGGCAGACGTCTCGGCAAGCGCCCGCATGATCTAGCGGTCTCGGCCGTTTAAATGTAGCGGCGACCGGCGGTCGCTCTCCTCAGATAGTTCTAACCTGCTTTGCGCAACGATCTTTTCCAAGCAAACAAAGCAACCGCGAGCGAAATAATCGTCATCGCCCAAGCGAACCAGTCGCCGAAGCGCACGTACAATGTCTCGCCGTTCAAGATCTCGATTTCGGTTTGCATCGTATCCGCGCTGAACATCGGCAGCGTTTTGACCACTTCGCCCTTGGCGTTCACCAACGAAGTGACGCCGGTGTTGGTCACGCGCAGCAGGCTACGGCGGGTTTCTATGGCGCGCGATTGCGACAACCACAAATGTTGCCAAGGCCCGACGGTTTTTCCGTACCACGCGTCATTGGTGAGATTTACCAGAATATTGGCGCGCGTTTCGCTGACGAACTTACGTGATATGTCCGGCATCAAGTCTTCGTAACAGATCAGCGGTGCAATCCGGACACCTCGGGATAAATGAAAAGCGATAGGCCCCGGTCCGGGCGTGAAGCCATCGGCAAACGGTATTCCCGGTATAAGCGATAAGACTTTGGCGAACGGCAAGTACTCGCCGAAGGCGAGTAGTACCTGTTTGTGATAGCGGCCCAGGACCCGTCCTTTAGCGTCAGTGAAAAAAGCCGTGTTAAAGGCTTTGGCGCCGGGGCGGCCGAGTGTGCCGCGAAAACTTTTCGCGCCGAAGATAAAATAGGTTTGGCTGGACGACGGCATAAGCTCCGGCGGCAGAGCCGGCAGATCCTCCGGCACCATGAATTCGACCGCCGATTCCGGCCAAATCACCAAGTCAACCGCATCCAACCGGGCGGTGAGCTTTCGGTGCTCATCAAGATTTTTTTGTGCCAAAGCAGGGTCCCATTTAAGATCGATGTTCACGTTGCCCTGCACGGCTGCCACAGACAATTTGCGCGCCGTTGCCATGTCGTCTCCGACACTTTCGATTCTCTGGAATCCGTAGACGAGCGACAAGGCAATCGCAAAAACCGAACAGCCGAGCGGGAGAAAACGAACCGAGGGTTCCTGTTCTCGAGAAACCAGAGCTCGAAATAACGCCGCGTTAAACCAGACCACGATGAAACTGGCGCCGTAAGGTCCAACAAGATCGGCGCTCTGGATAAACCACAAAAATGCCACCTGCGAGTTGGCCACGTGCCACGGAAAAAGCAGTGGAAATAAAAATTCGAGCGCCACCCAGAACACAGCAGGAAATACGCACAAGGGACCGAGCCCGCCGCTGCGCACCAGCAACGCAAAGAGCGCCATTTGAATGGCCTGCAACGCGGCATAGAGCAGAAAGACGATCGCGCTTATGGAATAAGGAAAACCGCCAAAGGCACTGATGGTATAGACCAGCCAGTGAAATCCAATCAGATGGGCGACAAAGCCCATGAGCCAGCCGCAAAACACCGCCTTGCGAAATGTTCCGGCGCGCTGAATTGCCCAAAAGAGCGGAACGAACGCGAGCCAAGCGGACACGAACAGGCTAGGCGCCAAATAAGGCGCGGCCAACAAAAGTGCACCGCAAAAAACCCCCAATAAATTACTTGACATATCAAATTTTGAAATATAAAGGACTAATCTGTGTTTGTTCGCAAGCCAGAAAAAAATCTTTTTTTAAAAAGAATTATCACGAAGCGCACCTGAAAACATAGCTCGCCAGAATCTAGCGGAGGAGTTTATGGAAGCAACGCAGCGTCAGCTCGTCCAACTCGTCGTCGGAATTCTGCTGATCGGCATCTGTTTTAGTCATGCCTCTGGAGAGTCGCCTTTAGGTGATGAATGGGAAAAGTTTTTACGGGAAAAAGTTTCCTTCAGGGGTTTTGTTGAAAACACGACGGGGCTTTCAGTCAGCCACGGCAGCCATTTTTTCGACACGTCGAACCGTTTTGTCATGAACCGATTTACTATTCAGCCTGAATTCAACGTCGACATGGCCGAGTGGGCGAAGTTTTTTATTTCATGGCGTTTCGTCGCTGAGCCCCG
>JBEVIO010000061.1:0-7913 GCA_040510635.1 Binatia bacterium
CGCCACGGAACGGGGATTCATGATGCGTCGCATGGCGCCAAGAATCTCGGCGTCGGTGAAGCGTTGCCGCGGCTGCGCTTTCTCGCCGACAATGATACGCACGTCGACCGCCTTGGCGCCCTTATCGGTTGCAAAAATCGGATTCAGATCGACTTCTTGAATCTCGGGAAAGTCATTCACCAGCTTCGAAACATTGACAATGATATCGGCCAGCGCCGCTCGGTTGATACCCTTTCCACCGCGCACGCCATTGAGCAGCTCCGCGCCGCCGATGGCATTGAGCATCGATAGCGCGTCTTTCTTGCCGATGGGTGCTAGACGAAAGGTGATGTCTTTCATCACCTCCACCAGGACACCGCCGAGACCGAAAGCAACCATTTTGCCGAAGCTTGGATCGGTGACCGCGCCCACCATGACTTCTTGGCCGCCTCTCACCATCTGCTGCACCTGCACGCCTTGAATTTGAGCGTTCTTCCGATATCCCTTGGCGTTCTTGACCAGGCGGTCGAAAGCGCGGCGCACTTCGCCAGCGGTTGCAAGTCCAATAATGACCCCACCTGCCTCGGTCTTGTGCAGGATATCGGACGATACGATTTTCAAGGCGACGGGGAAACGCAGCCGCGTGGCGATCTTGACCGCTTCGGTGGCCGTCTTGGCAAAGCCTTGTTTGGGCGTCGGAATCCCATAGGCGTCGCATAGCCACTGGGCCTCTGGAGCCGATAGAGCGCGGCCGCCGTTTGACAGCGCGGTGCCGATCAGTGCGCGCAATGCATTCTTGTTCATCAATACCTCTGCCGTGACTATGATTTTGGATTCGAAAGGAGCTTAGATAGCGCCCTCTTTTTGCGCCTCTTCGATTTCGTCGTCATCCAGGCCCAAGATGGATCGCAGGATCTCGCCGGTATGTTCGCCCAGGAAAGGTGAACGTTTAAGATCCGTCGGCGAATCCGACAGCTTGATCGGGTTACCGACCGTCAGAAATTTTCCCCGCTTCGGATGATCGACTTCGACCACCGTGCCGGTTTCGCGCAGCGCTCGCTCTTCCGCGATCTCCCGCATGTCGAGGATCGGCCCGCACGGCACATCATGCTCGTTGAGCTCGCGCATCACGGTAAACTTATCGAGGGTCGTCGTCCACTGCTCGATGATTTCGAAGCACTTACCGAGCTTCGGTAAACGCGCCTCCGGCGTCGCCCATTCCGGATCGGTAATCAGCTCGGGCCGGCCACACATTTTCATCAAGGGTTCCCATCCGACCGGCTGAATGATGATGTAGATATAGTCGTTCGGCCCGCCGCCTTTGGTGCGCACCGCCCAGCCCGGCTGGCCGCCGCCGGATGAGTTGGCGGCCCGCGGCACGGCGTCGCCGAAGACGCCATTCGGGTATTGCGGATATTCCTCCAGCGGGCCGGCCGCCAACCGTTGTTGGTCACGCAGTTTGACTCGGCAAAGATTAAGAACCGAATCCTGCATGGCGCATGTGACCCGTTGTCCCCTGCCAGTTTTCTCCCGTTGAAATAAAGCGGCGAGGATTCCTGCAACCAAATGCAGTCCCGTGCCGGAATCGCCGATCTGCGCGCCGGTGACCAGCGGCGGACCGTCGTCGAACCCGGTCGTGCTCGCCGCACCGCCGGTGCACTGGGCGACGTTCTCGTAAACTTTGCAATCTTCGTACGGGCCGGGACCGAAGCCCTTCACCGACGCGTAAATGATCCGCGGATTGAGTCCCTGAATCGCTTCCCAGGTAAACCCTTGCCGGTCCAGCGCGCCGGGCGCGAAGTTTTCCACGAGAACGTCACAACACCGAATCAGTTCGCGGAAAATTTCTTTGCCCTTCTTCGTTTTGGTGTTGAGCGTGATGCTCCGCTTGTTGCAGTTGAGCATGGTGAAATAGAGGCTGTCGACATTCGGTTTGTCGCGCAGTTGACCGCGCGTGATGTCGCCGCGGCCGGGCAGTTCGACTTTGATCACGTCCGCACCGAACCACGCCAACAGCTGCGTACAAGTCGGCCCGGATTGCACATGGGTCATATCGAGAATGCGAACTCCATCGAGCGCTTTTCCCATCGATTACTTTTCTCCTTAAGAAAATTCAATCTCACCACGAAGAGCACGAAGGGTTCGAACAAAGAATAATCCGAAATTCGTGCTCTTCGCGTCCGGCTTTTCTCTAGGCAGCTGTCATTTGTACATCGTCTGCGCCTTGGTGCCTGGCGCGTATTCATTGATATCGACCCAGATGTTGACGATGGCACACTGACCGCCAGCGACCCGTTCGCGCGCTTTTTCCAACGCGGGACGAATCTGGCTCGGCTCGCGCACCGCGATGCCCCAGCCACCGAAACAGTCGGCGAATTTCTCGAAATCCACGTCGCCAAGCTTATTGCCCACGCCGCCGCGCTCGGGACCATACTTACCGATCTGGCCGCAGCGGATCTGATTCATCGCTGAGTTGTTGCCGATCACGGCCATGTAGGGCAATTTGAAGCGCTGCGCGGTTTCCATGTCCCACGCCGTCATGCCGAACGAGCCGTCGCCGTAGTAGCACAGCACTTCTTTTTTCGGATGAACGAACTTGGTCGCCATCGCGAACGACGTGCCGACACCGAGGGTGCCCAACGGACCCGGATCCATCCAGTTGCCGGCTTTGCGCGGCTCCACGGCCGTCGCGGTGATCGTGACCACATCGCCGCCGTCGCCGATATAAACCGTGTTGTCGGTCAGAAATTCGTTGATCTCGTAAGCGACCCGATAAGGATTGATCGGCACGGACTCCGATTTGAACGACGGCAAGAGTTTTTCGTACGCCTTGGCCTCCGCGGCGCGGAGCTCTTTCATCCACTCGGCGCGCTGCGCGTTGCCTTTCGAGGCGCGGCCGGACGCGGCCTGCTCTACGGCCTTGAGAATCGCGCCGCAATCGCCGACCATGCCGAGCGAAACGTCGCGGTTCTTGCCGACGTTGCGATAATCGAGATCGATCTGCACGACGGTCGCATCGGCGCGCAAACGCCTCCCATAACCGAGACGAAAATCGAACGGACAGCCGACGATCAGGATCACGTCGGCTTTGTCGAACGCCAAACTACGCGTGCGATTGAAACCATGCGGATCGCCGGGCGCGAAGATGCCGCGTCCTGAGCCGTTCATGTAACCGGGAACATTGAGAGCGCGGCAAAATTCCACCGCCGCATCGTGGCCGCGACAGGTCCAGACTTGGGTACCGAATAGCGCGGCCGGCCGCTCTGATTTGACGAGAATTTCGGCGAGCTTTTCGATGTCGGCTGGATCGCCGATTGATTTTGTCGAAGCGCGATAGGCACCCGGCTTGGGGATACGCGCCCGCTCCAGCGGCACTTTGGCGTCGAGCACGTCGCGCGGGATTTCCAAATATACTGGCCCCGGCGCACCATTGACGGCTTCACGAAACGCCATGGAAACCATGTCGGCGACGCGCTCCGTGTGCGGCACGGTGGCGGCGAATTTCGTTATCGGCGACATGATATCGACGTGCGGCAGATCTTGCAGCGAGCCCATCTTGTGCTGCGAGAGCGCGCCCTGCCCGCCGATCATCAAAAGCGGACTCTCGGCGCGAAAGGCATTGGCGATGCCTGTCATCGCGTTAGTCGTGCCCGGTCCGGCGGTCGTTACGACACAACCGATCTTCCCGCTCTGGCGTGAGTAGCCGTCGGCGGCGTGGGCCGCGACCTGCTCATGGCGCACGTCGATGATCTTGATGCCTTCGTCGATGCAGCCGTCGTAGATGTCGATGATATGGCCGCCGCAAAGCGTCCAGATCACATCGACACCTTCATTCTTTAACGCTTTGGCGACCAGATGCCCGCCGGAGATCACTGGGCCGCTAGCTTCTTTTTTAGTTTCGCTGGTCGTTGCCATGATTGCCTCCCTTCGACTCGTTGCCTGAAAAAATTAAGTTCGACCGATGCAAGCCAATCCAGCGTCGACTGGCCAACAGACCTATTCAGCGCGATCGACCGCGGCAAGCACATTAAGCATCGCTTTGCCGGCCCGTTCGTTATTCAACGGTCTAACTCAGCGCGTGAAAAATCTTTTTGTAAAGCTGAGACAAATATCGCGCGGATGAACTGTCAGACTTGGGTCTGGAACGCTTGGTCTACCTGTTCGTTTACTCGCCGATGCTTGCAGTCTCTCAAGCTTCCTCCTTAGGATACAGAATCTAGCGGTCGTGCTCAAGCTTTACACCCGTCCACTGAGTGGCGGTCTATCGACGAGCGTCGCACGTGGCGATCGGCGATGTTTGGCTTGATAAAATCTTCTCACCGCTGACATGCGCGGCCTTTCGTCCGTGCATGTCAGCGTGAGTTAATTGGGCAGAACCGAAGCGGAAAGCTTATTGCCGCAGTTTCCCTAAATCCTAGCCTTCAGAATCCCTCGCAATGGCGCGACACCGGGAATCTGCCACTCTTCCCACATTTGATCGACCATGTTTTGAATATGCGCGTAGTGTTCTTCTTTGAGATGATCGAAGCGCCCCTGTTTGGAGATAAACTCCTTGACCGGAATGCGTCCCTTGCCCGTCTTGCGCGCGTCCCAGGTGTAAATGACGTTGCCGTCGACGATTTCATACAGCGGATAGATGCCGCATTTGATTCCCAACTCGCCAAGCTCGTTGGAGTAGCGCGGATGATAGTCCCAACCCTTTGGACAGGGATCGTAGGTGTGGATGAAGGTCGGGCCGCCGATGGCGAGCGCCTTTTGGACCTTGTTCAGATAATCCGTCGGCGGAAAGGTGGCGCAGGCAGTGGCAACGTAACGGCAGGTCGGATGGCCGACGGCAAGCATGCCGGCGACGTTCTTCTTCCAGCGCCTCTGCATGATCGGATGCTTGGTTCCCGGAGGCGTGAAGGTCGTCTGCGCGCCGTAAGTCGTCGAGCCTGTTGCTTGGATATCGGTATTGGCGGCCGATTCGTTGTCGTACATGATAATCAGCAAGTCGTAATCGCTCTGCAACGCGGCGGAGATGCCGCCGATGCCCATATCGCCGGCGCCGAGATCGCCGGAGAAATTGATGACGTTGATCTTCTCGTCTTTGATCTTGCCCTTGCGCTTGAGCGCTCGCAGGCCCGCGGCCATGCCCACGGCCGAAGAGCCACCGGCGCCGAGCTGCGTGTGCATCCACGGCACGATCCACGGCGTGGTCATGTACGAAGTGTTGGCCACGTACATGCAACCGGTTGCTCCTGTGACCACCGAGCGCGAACCCGCAACCTTGATGAAGCCGCGCATGGTCGTCGCCGACTCGCAGCCCTGGCAGGTCCGATGGCCGGAAGTATAGAGCTCTTCCAGCGGAATTTTGTGAACGCCTTTGACTTTCTCGTAATCGATTGTCGGTACGGTCGACATAATGTTTCTCCTATTTACTCTCTTAGGCCGATCCAGGTTACGTATTCATCCAGGGAATCTTTCTTCGCCGCCTGTTGGGTGATTTCGAACATCTTCTGAGCGTCGGCGATCGACAGATCGCGCCCGCCCAAACCACCCATGAAATTAACGATCGCCGGCCGGTTCTTCGCCGGATAGAGGCAGGATCGGACTTCGTGCATCAAGATGCCGCAATTGTCGGGCGAGCCGTGAGCGAAGTCCCTGTCGACGACGCCGACCGCTTTAAAGCGGCTCAGGGACTCGCGCAGCTCCACCGTCGGGAAGGGCCGGAACCAGCGCAGATTCACGTAGCCGACCTTCTGTCCCTTCTCACGCAAGCGCCTGACCGCCGTGCGCGCTGGAGCTGCCACCGTACCAACGCCGATCAGGACCGCTTCCGCGTCGTCGGTCATGAACTCGTCGAAATAGTAAGGCGCGGCGTAGCGATCGCCGAAAATATCGTTGAATTCCTTATAAGCATCCTTGATGACACCGCGCGCCCGCTTGGCGGCTTCCCAATTTTGCCTGCGAATCTCCATGACCCAATCCTCGTTGGCTTGCGGCGCGACCGAGATCGGGTTGTCGGGATGGAGCCGCCGCTCGGCGAGATCGTACTGCGGCAGGAATTTCTTCGCCGCCTCCACCGATGGGATTTTGACCATGTGTTGCGAGTGGGTGAGAAAGGCGCCGTCCATCGCCAATCCCATCGGCATCCTGACTGTCTTGTCCTCGGCGATGCGGTAGCCGATCAGCACATGCTCCAGAGCCTCCTGCGGCGTCGTGACCCAGCAGAGAAGCCAGCCCATGTCGCGGACCGACATCGCGTCGTTGTGCTCGACGCCGAAAGCGCCGGGATCATCCAAAGCGCGGTTGCCGACCACGAAAAGAGGCGGAAGACGGTCGGTCGCGGTAACGACCAGCGCTTCCATACCGTACATCCAGCCCGTGCCGCTCGAACCGCCGAAGGCGCGCGCGTTCACCGAACTGGCGTGCTTGACGATCTCGAATTGGGAATGCTCGCTGTCGGCAATAATATACTCGGCATCGAATTTCCCGTCGGCGATCAGCTTCGAGAGGGCGTCCATCACTTCGGTGTAGGGACGGATCGGATAAGCGGCGATCACATCCACGTCGGCGAGACACACGCCCTGCGCGACCGCCTGACAGCCGTTTAAAAGGTCTTCCCGCTCGTAGACCCCTGATTGATCTGATTTGGCTGTTGCAAGTGCGACACTCATACTTCGACCTCCTCGGTTTTTCTCACGGGCACTATCTTGCCCTCGGGCATCACATCTCCCTGAGTAACGGTCATACCCTTGCCGGTGACGAAGGGGTAAGAAACCCGGTCTTTACCCTTTTTGTCCTCTACCCACTGAATGTAGTCGTTGGAATCCCTTTTCCAGTGTTCCCACGGACTCGAGTCGTCCTTGAATTGGAGTTCATCCACCATGACGATGCATTCTTTAACCGGACATACTTGAGCGCATTTGCCGCAGCCGACACAATACTGATAGTCGATGTCGTATAAACCATCCGTGGTCGGATCGAAACACTCGTCCGGACACTCGACCCAGCAGAGCGTGCACTTGGTGCAGAGATCGAATCGGACCGCGGGTCTCTGCGTCTTGGTCGTGCCGCGCTTGAAGCCGGGGTTTCTGTTTTGTCCCCTCGGGCCCATTTCGAAACCGCGCTTCACTGCCGGAACTACAGCTCCCTCTTGCATCTCGAACCACTTGGGCAGCACGGGTATCTCATGCAGCCACACGATTCCGTCTTCCGGTGTCACGGTCGTTACTTTAGGAGGCTTAGCCTCCTGCCTGAGCGACTCGAATGCCGCGCGCGCGGCCTCAACACGGTGCTTCTGCTTTGTCTTGTCCATCAGATAAGCTTCAACCGCCTCGATGCTGATAAGCGTCGGATCGATGGCCGCGATGCCGCCCAAGATGTGCTCATGGGTCATGTCATCCTTGTTGACCCAAAGTCCAGCGAGACTGGCGTCGCCGTCGAGGATTGCGATTCGATAGTTGTACGGCTTCTTGCCGATGAATTTTAACAGCTCTTCCGGTGTTTTCTTGGACACCACCAGGAGGCAGCCGTCCTTGACCACCCGTTCATTGATCGGGCGGATACCGTGCCATCCCCACGGCTCGACACCCTTGCACATCGTGTCGTCCAGGACGACGGAGATGTTGGCTTCATCGATCTCGAGCTTGGCGCCGCATTCCGCTTCCAGTTCCTCCTCGGCAAGATCCGGCGAAACGAAAGCGAAATACTTGCACGGGATGCCGTTTCTCTCCGGCGAATCGCTGTAGCGTCCGTTGGAAAAAGCTTTCTGGCCCATCCGGCTGGCAATCATGACGATGTCGCTGCCGATTTTTTTACCGAGGTTCTTCTGAAAGATGCCTCGATAGTTGACCTCCACGCGTTTGATCATGAAACCCTCCTCTCTTTAGTGACCTCATGACGTTGGCTTTTTCGTACGCGGTTGGACGGCAGGACGCTCGCTTCAACCT
>JBEVIO010000062.1:0-8039 GCA_040510635.1 Binatia bacterium
GTTGAATTTCCTCGACATCAATAAGATTGAACTGACCGTTTTGTATCCGACACAAGGTTTGACCCACGGCGCGATTCAGGACAAAGACTGGGCGGTCTGCATGGCCCGCGCCTACAATGACTGGCTCTACCACAAGTTTATGGAAGTAAGCCCGCGTCTGGTCGGCGTCGCGTTACTGCCGATCCAGGATATTTCGGAAGCGGTGAATGAGCTACGGCGCGCCGTGAACCAATTGGGCATGGTCGGCGCCGTGCTGCCCGCAGTAGCACCCGCCGGCCGGCTCTACAGCGGCCCGGAGTTCTATCCGCTCTGGGAAGAAGCACAGAAGCTCGACGTGCCGGTCTCGACGCACGGCGGCTTGAGCATGCCGTCACTCGGACTGGACATGGTGCACAATTTCACTATCGGCCACACGCTCGAACATCCGTTCGCGCAAATCCGCCAATTCACCGCGCTGATGTTCGAAGGCGTTTTCGAGCGGTTTCCCAATTTTAGATTTGGCTGCATCGAGTGCGGCGTCGGCTGGGTGCCTTATATGATGGATCGCATGGACGAAGAGCAAGAGCGCAAAGGCCACTACTCGCCGCGCTGCAAGCTCAAGCCGAGCGAATACGTCAAGAAAGGAAATATTTTCTTCGCCGTCGAAGTCGAAGAGTCCGCCCTGCCACTCGCCGCGCAGGTGGCGAACGAGAACGCGCTGATCTGGGCATCTGACTACCCGCACGAGCGCGATCAGCGCGACTTCAGCCACGACATTCCGAACCTCATCAACCGGCAAGATGTGAGCGATGAGCTCAAGCGCAAAATCTTCTGGGATAACCCGTTGCGTTTTTATCCGCGCCTGCGAGCGAGAGTTGAAAAAGACGAAGCCAAAGCGCGCATCGCGGTAGCGTAATTGGCAAATTAATACTTTGCGGCAATTGTTCTGAGTTCTACCTGCGCTGCCCGCTGCTTTGTTGCTTGCTTGCCGTGTCCCGCGGATTCGGTTCAACACAACGCTCTTCGGGCGGCGGCGACTCTCTACCTTGGATTTCATGGGCTACTGCGAGCGGCTCGGCGTTTTCCGCAGGCACCACCCCGGCGCCGTACTCGCGCGCGTAGACCTGGGTAAATTCCGCGCCGAGGAAAAATATTAGCGACGAATAATAGACCCAGAGCAAAACCGTGATCAGAGACCCCGCGGCACCGTAGGTCGAAGTCACCCCGCTGGTGCCGAGATAAATGCCGATCAGGATCTTACCGACGGTGAAAAGCAGCGAGGTCAATGCCGCGCCGACGATGACGTCGCGCCACTCGATGCGCACGTCGGGAAGAAATTTATAGATCATCGCAAAAAGCGCTGTAACAAAAACAAATGAGAGGACAAGATCGAGGGCGTGGGCGAGAAACGCCGTCGTGCCGAGCAGATCACTCGTGAATTGCGTGAATGTCGTCAACAGCGCGCTTGCTGCAAGCGAGACCACGAGAAGAAAGCCAATCGCCAATACCATCGCAAACGATATAAACCGCTGGCGGACAAATCCCCACATGCCTTGCCCAGCCTTCGGCGCCACACCCCAAATCGTATTTAAAGAGGTTTGGAGTTGGCCAACGACGCCGCCGGCACCGACCAACAAAATGAGAACTCCCAAGACGCTCGAAAAGACTCCCGACTCCGGCTTGCTGCTCGCGTTTTGAACAATTTCCTGGATTGCCTGGGCGGTGTCTCGGCCGACGAGGTCTTGCAGGGTTTCCACGATCTGGTTTTGTGCCGCCTCGTGGCCGAAGGCAAGTCCGGCGATAGAGATAGCGATGATCAACAGCGGCGCCAGGGAAAAAAGCGTGTAGTACGAGAGCGCGGCTGCGAGCTGAAAGGGATTATCCTCGATCCATTGCACCACGGTGTCTTTCAGTAGTTGCCAAATCGACTTTCGTTTCATAGCCGACCTAACGCTCCGATCCGCCTAATTGGCTCGCAATATTCTCGAGCTCAAGATCGAGCGAAGGCGATATATTCGCTTTCAGCACTCGTTGCATCAGTATCAGCGCCTCGCGGCAACGCTCGTCAGTTTCGCAAGCAATGCAATCGGGCGGAACGAAAATACGGAAGTCTCGCATATAGGCATCATTCGCGCTAAACAGCACGCAGATGTCGCCCGCGATTCCGGTCAAGATCAAACTCTTGGCGCCTAGATAATCCAGAAGAATTTCTAAACTGGTCTGAAAAAACGTCGAATGTTTCGGTTTGAGAACGAAATAGTCATCTTCCTCGGGCCGGAGCTGAGCGACGACGGGTCGCCCGCGCACACTGGTATGCAAACAGCGTTGCACGAGCTTGGGAAAGTCCGAACGCCAGCGACCGAAGTTATCATTGGCATAGATCGCCGGAATGCCGCGCGCTTTGGCGCGTCGTTGCAGCGCCGCCAAGGCATGAGCCATCGGCATTGCGCGCGTCAGCAGATTTTCGCCACCGTCGAATTCGAGATCGTTGATCACATCGATCAACACCAAAGCCAGGTCCGCCTGATCGGGAGCATGATGCAAACGATCAAAAGAGCGTGCGGTTCGTTTCATCTATTGTCCTTCAGAGGTCGACGAGATTCCACATTTCAAGCAAAGCAAATTTCGATCCTCGAAAAATACGACACCGCCAAACCAACATAGATGGTTCTACTCGAAACGAGCTGATTTGCTCCCATGGAGAGCTTCGCTAGGTTTTTGGCGTTCTTACGCGATCAGCGAACAGCGTATCTAAATGCAGAGGGAAAAAGCAACAAAACTGTCCAACAGCCTGCGGCGCCGGAGTGTGCGAGCCATCCCTGCTTTTTGTATGGAAATCTCCTGCAATTCGCAGAACGCTGAAGGTTTCATGGCGCCGTCTCAAATTTGCAACACCGGTCAACCCGGGAAAGCGGCGAATCTATCTCGGATCGCTTTTTATCGGAACAGCGGCTCTCGCCCATTGTTCGCCGCCACAATTGGGTTAGATTAAATTTTACTCATGAGGCGGCAATCCAAAACGGCAAAGAGGAAAATCCGTTCAGCAAAACGAACCAAAGCGCGGCCGGACATTCCGCTGCAGATCCGATCCGATCAGGAGAGCGAGGATTTCACCGCCGGCGATCAAATCGTGCGTTTGACCAACCTGAGCAAAGTCTTCTGGCCCGACCTCGGTATCACCAAGCGCGATCTGCTCCAGTTTTATATCGATCTTGCGCCCGTGATTCTGCCGCACCTCTCGGCCCGGGCCATGGTCATGAAACGTTATCCAAACGGCATCACCGGCGATTTCTTTTTCATGAAGCGCGCGCCGGTACCACGCCCGGACTGGATTGATACCTGCGCCATCGAGCACGCTTCGGAAAGCGTGATTGATTTTCCCGTGATCCGCGATGTCGCTTCACTTATCTGGGTCGTCAACCTGGGCTGTATCGATCTCAATCCCTGGTATGCCCGTTGCGACGACGTCGATCGCCCCGACTATTTGCATTTCGACTTGGATCCGGTGAAAGGGGCGAATTGGGGACAAATGCTGGAGGCCGCCGCGGTAGTTCACGATGCTCTGACTCAGCTAAAACTGCCGGCGTTTATCAAGACCACCGGTTCGCGCGGCTTTCATATTTACGTGCCGATCGTCCGCGGACCGACACAAAAACAAGTCTGGCTCTTCGCTAAACAGTTTGCCTTGAGCTTAGCCTCGCTCCGACCCGATCTGCTCACCGCCGAATATCGAATCGCCAACCGGCCGCGCCGGCGTGTTCTGGTGGACTATAATCAAAACGCCTGGGGCCGCACGCTGGCGTCAATCTACTCGGTGCGGCCGCAACCGAAAGCCACAGTGTCGACGCCGATCACATGGGACGAGCTTGAACGCGGCATCCGCATCGACGACTTTCGTATGGACAATGTGCGCCAGCGGGTCAAGAAGCTCGGCGATCTTTGGGCGCCTTTGCTGGCACAAAAGGGTCGCGCCAACCTCGAATTTTTTTATGGCGCTGCCGATTAGCGCCCTATCCGTCGATGGAGCCTCTCTCCATCGATAAAATCCCCCCGAGAACCTCTGGCGCTAGGAACTCCCATGGGATGGGTTGAGCTGCTTGCGTTCAAGGAGCGCAAAGACATCGAACTGCAATCGAAGAAAGGCGAATCGCTGAGCCGCTACTTCCCGGAACTGATTGCAGCCTTAGGCCGGCTTAAGTCAAAAAATGTTTAGTGGACGGCAAAATCGTCATTCGCTCAGGCTGCACATTTTCTTTCGACGATCTCTTGCAAAAACTTCACCCCGAGGAAAGCCGCATCGAGAAACTCTCGAACACAGATCCTGCGCAAGGGGGTTGGTTCTGATTTGCTGGTAACGACCGGTGGCCGAGCACTGGTCAAGCTTACCTTTATGAGCGCCGGGAGCGCCTGGAAGACTTCTTCGTGAAAAATCTCGCCATGATCCGATCTTGCAGCTCTCACCGTCAAGCGAGCGGCCATCCCCGATCAATCGGACAACCGCGACGGCATTGTGAAGATCAAAAACCTGCACAGCACCGATTGAATTTATCTGCATCGAGATCCCATCGATCCTTTCAAGACGCGTCTGTGCAACTTTTCTCCTTGCCCGCTTCGCGCGCTTTATTACCGCACCCATTGTTCAGCAGCAAAGATAAGTTAAACTATTGAGAGATGTTGTCGCGCAATGAACAAAATCTGCTACTTGATCGCGATCTGGCGTGGCTCGAATTCAATCAACGCGTGCTAAAAGAGGCCGAAGATCCGACGGTGCCGCTCCTCGAACGGGTCAAGTTTCTCGCCATTTTCAGTTCCAATCTTGATGAATTTTTTATGGTCCGGGTGGCCGGCTTGAAGCGCCGGTTTTACAACAAGCAACAGGGCCCGGCCCCGGAGGACTCCGGCGTCGCCTCAGCCCTGAGTGCGATTTCTCGAAGAGTTCATGAGCTGACCGAAGAGCAGCATATCTGCTTCCTCAACACCATATTGCCGCAGCTTACGGCAGAAGGCATTCAGCTTGTGCGTCCTGAAGAGATGACCAAGGCGCAGGAACAGTGCCTGGAAGGGTTCTTCCACAAGACGCTTTATCCAATCGTAACCCCGTTAGCCATCGATCCGGGTCATCCGTTTCCATACCTGACCAATCGTTCACTTTCGCTGATCGTTTCGCTGCGCGCGAAAGCGGCTTCGCCGTTGCCTTATACCGAGCTCTCCATCGTCAATATCCCGGCGCAGGTGGTACCGCGTTTCGTTCAGCTTCCGGCACAGGAAGGCCAGTACGCGTTTATGCTGCTCGAGCATGTGCTGCGCCATTATTTGCCGCGCCTTTACCATGGCTTCGAAATCCTCTCCGCCCACGCCATTCGTGTCACGCGCGACGCTGAATTCGGGCTCGTGCGCCGGCGTGATGAAGATTTGTTGATGTCTATCGAACAAGGGATCCGCGAACGGCGCATGGGCGACGCGGTGCGTTTACAATATGATCCGGATCTGCCCAAAGAATTGCTCAATCAACTGGTCGAGGAGCTCGAGCTCAGCGGCGAAGATCTTTATCCGGGCAAGGGTTTGACCGCGTTTACGGACTTATTTCAGCTCTATGGCGCGCTGCCTATTCTCAGGTTGAAAGACCGGGTTCAAATCCCGCTTAGAGTCCCATCCCTCGAGCGCGGCCCGGATATCTGGAATACGATCCGCAACGGCGATCTCATGGTTTTTCATCCTTATCAATCCTTCGATGCCGTTACGCACTTCGTCGATGAGGCGGCAAAGGACCCCAAGGTCTTGGCGATTAAAATGACGCTCTATCGGGTCAGTCCCAATTCGCCGATCGCGCAGGCGCTGGCGCGCGCCGCCGAAGCGGGCAAAGAAGTGTCGGTCCTAGTCGAGCTACAGGCTCGCTTCGATGAAGAAGCCAACATCACGTGGGCCCGGGCGCTCGAAGAAGTGGGCGCTCACGTTGTCTACGGCTTGGTCGGCTACAAAACCCATTGCAAAGTTTGCCTGGTGGTGCGCCAGGAGACCGATGGCATCCGGCGCTATTGCCACCTTTCGACGGGCAATTACAATGTGCGCACCAGCGGGATTTATAGCGATCTCGGAATTTTTACTTGCCGAGAAAGCTTCGGCGAGGATTTGACCGAGCTGTTTAATTTTCTCACCGGCTATACCCGGCCGCAAAAATTGCATCACTTGGCGCTGGCGCCGATCGGCCTGCGCGAACATTTCATAGCTCTGATCCGACAAGAAACCGAGCAGGCCCGCGCCGGCGTTGCCGCTCGGATCATCGCTAAAGTGAACAGCCTCATCGACGGCGCCGTCATCGAAGAGCTCTATGCCGCCAGCCAGGACGGTGTCAAGATCGATCTGATCGTGCGCGGCATGTGCAGCCTTCGGCCCGGCATCAAAGGAGTCTCCGAAAACATTCGCGTCGTTTCGATCATCGATCGCTATCTCGAACACGCCCGCGTCTTTTATTTTCACAACGGCGGAAATCCGACTTTTTGGTTGGCATCGGCGGACTGGATGCCGCGTAATTTCATTCGCCGCATCGAAATCGCTTTTCCGGTCCTGGAACCTCAACTGCAAAAAAGATTGAAGGAGATCCTTGAGCTTCAACTCACCGACACTGTAAAGAGCTGGTGGATGAAGGCCGATGGCAGCTACAGGCGCAACTCGCAGGGAGAGTCCCCCGCGCGGTTTCAAGAGCACATTTATGAAATCCTACAAACCGAAGGACGACCGGGAACTTCGAAAAACATCGCGGCTATCGACGAGCAGGATTTTCGCGCGGTCGACTATTAGCCCGATCCCACTCGCTCAACAAAGGAGAACAGCACATCAAAATCACTCTCATCCATAATCCCGCGGCGGGCGACGGTTCGCGGCGTTCTGGTGATGATCTGGTTGAACTGCTTCGCGCCGCCGGGCACAAGGTCAATTATCAATCGTCCAAAGAAACAAAGTGGAAGAAGGCCCTGAAGAAACCCGGCGATATCGTGGTGGTAGCGGGCGGCGACGGAACGGTCGGTAAAGTCGGCCGGCGCATGATCGGCAGTCCCACGCCGATCGCGATCCTGCCGCTGGGAACCGCCAACAACATAGCGCGCACGCTCGGCGTCGCCGGCAAACCGCTACGAGATCTAGTCCACAGCTGGAAGGACGCCCGCTGCGTCAACTGCGATGCCGGGATCGCCAAGGGCCCCTGGGGCACGCAGAATTTCATCGAGGGTTTCGGCGCCGGTTTGTTTGCCGAGACCATGGTGCGTCTCGAGACCTCAAACGTCATCGAGTTGGTCGGCGGGGATGACCCTCCGACGGTGCTCCGCACCGTGCTCAAGATCCTAAGAACCCAACTCCAAAAACACACGGGGAGGCCCATGAAGATCCGGCTCGACGGCAAAAAAATGTCGGGCGACTACCTGATGCTCGAAGTTCAAAACATCCGCTACATCGGGCCGAATCTCGAACTGCACCCGGAGGCTGACATCAACGACGGATTCCTGGACGTCGTAATGGTCGGCGCCAAGGAACGAAACAAGCTGAAACCCTACTTGATGAAGACAAAGCCCAAGCGCGACAGTTTGACCGTGCGCCGCGCGCGCCATGTGCAGATTGAATGCGAATGCCCGTCGGTCCACATCGATGACCAGCACTGGCCGGACAAAAAGAAAAGCGAGGCAACGGAGTCCATTTCCGTTGACATCAAAGTCCATCCCGGCGCCCTGGTTTTTCTCGCTCCGCAGGAAGCAAAGCGGGCGGCGCGACGTCGAACTTAAGCTAAACTCCACCGGTTATTTTGATTTGATATGAGCAGGCGAGCACGCGAAGCGCCGATCCAGCGATCGCATGAAAGATTTTGCGACAAGAAAACTCGCGCGGCGGAAGGGATGAATGGCGGAGAGAGAGGGATTTGAACCCTCGGTACCCTTTTGGGGTACACACGCTTAGCAGGCGTGCGCCTTAGACCACTCGGCCATCTCTCCGATTAAAGAGGCGGGAAAAATCTAGGCTTCAAGGACAAACGAATCACCTAGAACTCTCGTACGTATCCCAGCGAGCAACGA
>JBEVIO010000063.1:0-6708 GCA_040510635.1 Binatia bacterium
GGCTCGCCTTTTTTGGCCGCGTTGCCTCTGGGCGAGCACGGCCTTGAGTGGATCCACCCGGGCGCGGCTCTCGCCCATCCTCTAGACGACGGCACGGCAGTCCTGTTGGAACGATCTGTCGAAGCGACTGCAAACGCGCTCGGCGTGGATGGACTCGCATATCGCAAAATATTTGCGCCGCTAACAGCGCAGTGGAACGAATTGGGCAGGGACATTTTGGGCCCGCCGCGTTGGCCGCGCCATCCCGTCAATTTTGCGCGCTTTGGATTGCAAGCGATGCAACCGGCGCGACGGTTTGCCGAGCGATGTTTTCGCGACAGCCGAACCCGGGCGCTCTTTGCCGGATTGGCAGCTCATTCGATGTTGCCGCTCGAGAGCTGGGGATCGACCGCTTTCGGATTGGTCTTGACGGTCACGGCTCATGCGCTGGGCTGGCCGATTGCGGGTGGCGGAGCGCAAAAACTGACGGACGCTTTGATTTCCTATTTGCGCTCCCTGGGCGGCGAAGTCTTTCTCAATCAGCCGGTGCGCCGCCTTGAAGAACTGCCTGCTTGCCGGGTGACACTTTGCGACGTTACGCCACGCCAGCTACTGAGAATCGCCGGGCCCGGCTTATCTCCTGTTTATCGAAATAGATTAAAACAGTATCGCTATGGTATGGGCGCTTTCAAAATAGACTGGGCACTGGAGAGACCTGTGCCGTGGACGGCGCAAGAATGCTCCCGAGCGGCAACTGTGCACTTGGGTGGAACTCTGGATGAGGTTGCGGCTTCCGAGCGAGCCGCCTGGCGCGGCTATCAAGCGCGCAAACCTTTCGTGCTCCTAGTTCAGCCGTCACTTTTCGACAGCTCGCGGGCGCCGCAAGGAAAACACACGCTCTGGGCCTATTGTCATGTGCCGAACAACTCGCACCTAGATGCGAGTGAAAGAATCGAAGCACAGATCGAACGTTTCGCACCGGGTTTCCGCGACACGGTTTTGGCGCGCCACCTTTCTCCGCCGCACGAATTGGAGCGACGCAATGCCAATCTCGTTTGCGGCGATATCGGTGGCGGCGCGCCTACGCTCGGTCAACTTTTTTTTCGTCCGACCCGTCAGTTGTATTCGACGTCAAAAAAGGGCCTTTATCTTTGCTCGTCATCGACGCCCCCGGGAGCCGGCGTGCACGGAATGTGCGGCTATTTTGCCGCCCAAAAAGCGCTTCGTGAGATGTTTTAATATTTCACCGGCGCGGTGGCCGTGGGCATGTGAATGAAAGCGGTAATGGGGAATCCTGCGCCGCCCTTTAGTACTTTGCTCTCCTAGTTACAGTCGGGATGGCCACACTCACATTCTTTTGATTGACTCGCTGGGCCGGCTTTGGCGCAGTAACTGCTACAGTATGTGTCGTCGCCTTGTGTAACGCCGCTGTTATCTTGGACCACGCAGTCACAATCGGGATGAGCGCAATCTTGTTTGGCCATACGATTCTCTCTTTCCTTTCCATGATCGCTAGGGCTTGCTATTCACAGCGGTCAAAAGAGTCAGCTAGCACGGCGTTGCTGTTTTCCTTTGGCGGACTCCAACTGCTGGCCAAGTTTTTCGAGCGTCGCCTCGTCGCAGAGCTCATGGACCTGAGGAAACATCTCATCTTCCTCTTCCCGAACGTGGTGTTCGACGTTTTCCATAAGTTCTTCGAGCGACGATTGAAACTCGTCATCCTTCGACTCCATGGTTTCAATTTCACCGAGCAAGGTCTTGACATCCTCATGCTCCTGCAAGGCTTCTTCGACCATCTCCTTGAGCTCTTCGTATTGTTCCATCTCAGGGTAAAAGACGGTCTCTTCAATATGCGCGTGAATCGTCAGCTCGGTTTCAATCCGATCGAAAATTTGCTTGCGCTGTTTGTCGTCCGCAGCAGCTTTCACTTGATCAAATAACTCTTTGACCTTCCGATGGTCCTGTTTCAGTAGTTCGAGTGCGTTCATGGGTAAAACTCCTTTTAGGTTTTGCTGGTTATCCAAACAAGGAGCAAAGCCAGTGCCATGAAAGTTTGCATGACAAAATCAATAGCCATGCGGGATTTTGTTTTATCGGTCGGGTCGCTGTCGGATAAAACGAACGAAAAGCCGAAACGCTGTAACGTTATGCCGACAGTTTGCGGCGAGACTAAGGAGCCGTGCGTTGATATTCTTTCTTGTTCGTTGCCAATTGTTCAGCGAGCCGGTCTAAATCACGATCCTTTTTCAGGTTCGCCACCTGCGGAAATATTTCATTTTCTTCCTCGGTAAAGTGCAGCTGCACCTCGGCTTTGAGCGCCCCTGAAAATTTTTCTCAAATTCTGCTCCTTCTTGTTTTGCTAAGTCAGAGAGCAGCTCTTTGATCAATGCATGCTGCGCCTTGGCGTCGCGCGCGCTCTCTTTCAGTAGCTCGTGGTTTTGCAGCAGGGGATAGAAAGCCGTCTCCTCGATGTGAGCATGGATTTCGAGTTCGCTTTTTATTCTTTCGAAGAGCCGTTTCATATCAGTGTAAGCATCGGCACCAGCAAGCAAAGCCGTGATCGAGTCATGGTCGCGCTTCAAGAGCTCTAATGCATTCATGATCGCTTCCTCCGGAGTGATGGTTTGCGAGCAGGATGCAGGCAAAAGCAACAGTGCGCTAGCAAGCCGCCGCGACTGATTTCTTCTGTCGGTTGGGTTGCTTCACCCAGCTCCCGATATTTGTGCGGCTGCCGTTTCGGGCAACTCGTTATTGCGCGCGGCTGCGCGATCCGCCGGTCGGGTCAGCAAAGAAGGCGCCAGCGCTGATCTGCTCTGCCAACCCTCTTGCAGGCGATTTCCCGTGTACTCGCGCGGGCGCGGCAGAACTCGATTGACAAAGCCGAACGCTTCCGAGATCAACGACGGAAAGACTCCATTGATGAGCCGGAGCAAGCGCGCTTGCGGTGTGATCGTGATTTCAGCCTTGCCGTAACGGCAGGCCTCGATGATTTCGCGCGCCGCGCGTTCGGACGCGATGGACAACGCCGGCGAAGCGTTGGCGATCGCGAACAAGGCGTATTCTTTTTTGTGTTGTCCTTTAAACAAGGCGTTCAAATGAGAGCCGGTGCGCATCAATCCGGGGCAAACCGTGGTTACGTAGATGCCATCCTTGAGCAGTTCCGCCCGCATTCCTTCCGAAAGTCCGACCAGGGCAAATTTGCTGGCCGTATACGGCAACAAATGGGGCAAGGCCACTTTGCCGCCGATCGAAGCGATATTTACGATGCGGCCGCCACCGTCAGCCTTCATATGTGGAATGATTTCCTGCATGAGGTAAAGCGGCCCCCAAAAATGCACGCCCATGGCGCTCTCGAAATCCTTAAAATCCATATTCTCGACCGGCCCGACTTGAATTGTGCCCGCGTTATTGATCAAGACGTCGACTCTGCGGGTTTCACTGAGTATTGTCGCTACGCTGTCATGCACTTGGCGCTGATCGCGCACGTCACAGACGTGGGCCAGAACTTTGGTGCCGCGGCCGCGGAGTTCTTCCGCTGTGTGCATCAACTTGTTTGGGTCCCGAGCAAGAAGCACGAGATCGGCGCCTTCATCCGCAAAAGCGCGTGCCAGTTCCAGGCCCAGTCCACGCGACGCACCGGAGATGAGAACCGTCTTGCCGTCGAAATCCATGCGGCGTTGTTGGCGCGCCGCATAGATCGCCGCCGCGCCAAGCGCACCGATCAGTCCGAGCTTGGCCGCTAAGGGCAGGCTCGATTGTGAACTGCGCGTCATTGTGCTTTCCATTGAGTCGCCTCGCTTGATGAACTTGATGAATGTGAAATGAGATCTTGGCGCGCTGCGCTTGCTGGATCTCGACGGCGTTTTCCTATTCGCTTCGGCCAGCGGCCGGAAGGTTGGCCGATGGTTGTCGGTTTTTCACCGGTCTCCGCTACCGCTTTAAACGCACGCAAATCCGACCTGATTTGGCTTTTCGTGAGGAAATTAAGCAGCCTTGCGATCGACGCGCCGACGCTTCCGGCGGGCGGTTTGAATGTCAAGATTACTTTTACTTCGGTACTGTTGCGGCTGGGCACGAAATGAAAAAAGACCGTTCCCGAATGATCAATCCTCGATCCCGGCAGGGATTGCCATGAGAGCTTTTTGTTTTCCTGGTCGTCAACGATCTCGGCGTCCCATTCCAAGCGCAGCGGCGCCGGTAATTTTGCCACCCAATGCGACTGATTGCCGACCGTCACGGTTACCGATTCGATATGCGACATGAAGCGCGGCAGATTTTCCAGCCGGCGCCAGAGCGCATAGACCGTTTTAGGCGGTTTGTTCACGGTGATCGCTTCCTCGACCTGCAGGCCATCGCTGAGCGGCCCACCGGCCTGCGACTCGATGGCGCGATACACCGGGCAGACACCGGTGGCGCCGCGATAGATCAATGCGCTGCCGCCGATCAGCATCGGCAAGCTACGGCGGCGCAGCCCCGACAACACTAAGAGCGTGCCGCATGCTGCGGAAATACCGCGTTCGACGGCTGCGAGATTGACGTCGTCAGATCGCGGCGGCCGAACGTCGTCTGGCGCCGGTCTCAGCACTTCAGAACGACCTTGATACATTCTTCCTCCTTATTGTTGAAAACCTCATAGCCCCAAGGCGCCTCTTCGAGCGATAAGCGGTGGGTGATGACAAAGGACGGATCGATTTCGTCTGCCTCAATCATAGACAACAGCCGCTTTGCATATTTTTGCACGTGGGTTTGGCCCATGCGCAAGGTCAGTCCTTTGGCGAACGCGGCGCCGATGGGAAACTTGTCCACGAAGCCGCCATAAACCCCGGGGATGGAGACTGTGCCGCCTTTGGAACAGGCGTAGATTGCCTGACGGAGCGCTGTGGGCCGATCGGTTTCGAGCCAAAGCTTCTGCTTCGCTGTATCGTACCAACCGGTCAAGCCGAAGCCATGCGCTTCCAATCCTACCGCATCGATGCAAGCATCGGGGCCGCGTCCGCCGGTAATTTCCCGCAACTCCTCGGCAATCGGGACGTTCTCATAATTGAGCGGAATCGCGGCGCTGGACTGGCGCGCCAATTCAAGGCGCTCAGGAATCCGATCGATCCCAATCACTCGCTCGGCGCCCAGCAAATAAGCGCTGCGGATGGCAAACTGCCCGACCGGCCCGCAACCCCACACCGCGACCGTATCACCGGGTCGAATGCCACAGTATTCGGCGGCTTGATAGCCGGTCGGAAAAATATCGGTGAGAAAGAGAGTCTTTTCCGCGCTGATGTCCTCAGGAATCTTGACCGGTCCGACGTCCGCGAACGGCACCCGCACGTACTCCGCTTGGCCGCCGGCGTAGCCGCCGAGCAGGTGCGAATAAGCGAAAAGGCCGCCGGCCGGTTGGCCGTAGAAGGTTTCCGTTAATCCGCCGTTCGGATTGGAGTTGTCGCAAAAAGAAAATAATTCGTGCGCACAGTAGTAACAATTGCCGCAGGCGATAGGGAATGGCACGATCACTCGGTCGCCGATCTTTAGATTGCTCACACCGCGTCCGACCTCGACCACTTCGCCGAGAAATTCGTGCCCCAAAATATCGCCCGCTTTCATAGTCGGGATGTTGCCGTTGTATAAGTGTAGATCGGAGCCGCAAATCGCGGTGAGCTCGGTTTTTACAATGGCGTCACGCGGGTTGATGATCTCGGGGTCGGGCACGGTTTCGACACGGACATCTTTCTTGCCGTTCCAACAGACCGCTCTCATGAAAAACTCCCCCTGTTGTTGCAAGAAAAACGCAATCGATATGCCATAACTCACACGGAAATCGTTGAATCTCTTCTTGGCCGCGTTGCCGGAAGAAGATGGGTTTTGTCCCAAACTCGACACGGCGGAATGAATTTTCTCTCACAAGTGACACAGCTCGGGGATTCTACTCTGTGGGGCGACAAAGATATGTCCTGAAAACACGACTGTATGGTAGGAAGATACCGACGACCTTAATCAAACGTCCGCGAATTCAACGTCGGACAGGCATCTTGATTCAAGCCTCGATGTTTTCGCGAACCTAGAAAATCTAGGAAGCAGCCGATCCTAGTTGTTTCATCATGTTCGCGGTCAGCGGCTTGCGGGCGTGTTCATAGTCGCTCCAAGGATCGTTGCGGAACCGGGCGAGGCGCTTGGGCACCGTCTCGATGGTGAAGTCGCCGCGCGGATCTTTCTTAAGCTCATCCCAGCTTAGCGGCAGTGAAACCGGCGCGCCGGGTCGTGCGCGCGTGGAATAAACGCATACCGCGGTGGCCGTTTTGGCGTTGCGCAGATAGTCGATAAAGATCTTTCCCTTGCGCTTTGCCTTGGACATGGTCGCTATATACCGATCGGGTTTCTCACGGACGAGACTTTGCGCTACGGCCTTAGTAAATTCCTTGACGAACGCCCAATCCTGTTTGGGCGTGATCGGTACGACGACGTGGAGTCCTTTGCCGCCGGTGGTCTTTAGAAAGGGTTTCAAACCGAGATCGGTCAAGCGCGTCTTGAGCAGCAGCGCGGCTTCTTTGAGCGCAGTCCATGAAACCGCCGGGTCGGGATCGAGATCGAAAATCATTTGGTCCGGTCGCTCGATGGTTGGCGCACGCGCCCCCCAAGTGTGGATCTCCAAAACTCCCATTTGCACGAGCGCAATCAGACCGGATAGAGAATCGATCGAAACGTAGGAGGCAACAGATTTTTTGTCCTTAACGCGGATAG
>JBEVIO010000064.1:0-3094 GCA_040510635.1 Binatia bacterium
TGCGCGAAGCGTGGACTTACGCCAACGGACTTGCCGAGATGCCCAATGGCGATATCGCTGTGAGCTTTCGTAACATCTCCACCGTCATCATCATCGATCGGAAAACGGGTGAGGTTATCTGGAAGCTCGGCGCCCCGCCGCTCTCCGGTCAACACGCGCCGACGCCGCTCCCAAACGGCAACTTGCTCCTCTTCGACAACGGGCCGCACCGGCTAGATCATACAATGACATTTTCGCGCATTATCGAAGTCGATTTGGCGACTAAGCAAATTGTTTGGAAGTATCAGGAGAGGCGAGAGTACGAATTTTACAGCCCGCGGATTTCCAACGCTCGGCGTTTGCCGAACGGCAACACGCTGGTCTGCGAAGGCGACTTCGGCCGCTTCTTCGAGGTCACGTCTGCAGGCGAATTGGTTTGGGAGTACGTCAATCCCTATTTCGGTGAAGGACCGAACGGTTGGAACAACCGCGTATTCCGCGCCTACCGATACAGCACCGACGAAATTGCCAAGGCGAAAGCGACAGGAGGAACGCAATGAAAAATGGTCTATTAGGCTTACTCGTTTTCCTTTCTCTTCCTGTTTCGCTCCACGCCGCGGATAAGATCCGGATTGGCTATCCGGATTTTAACTCATCGACTTTTACGCTGCCGCTGGCACACCTGCGCGGTTTCTTTCAGGAAGAAGGACTGCAGGCGGAGTTGATACGGATTCGCTCCGCGGTGGCGTTGCCGGCGCTCACCAGCGGCGAAATCGATTATCATACCGTCGTCAGCCCTGCGCTTATTGCGGCGCTCCGCGGTATTCCGGTAAGACTCGTAGCTTGTTTTGCGCCGGGACTCACAACTGCAATCATCGCTCGTCCAGAGTTTAAAACAATCCAGGATCTAAAGGGCAAGACGATCGGACTCAACAGCATCGGCGGCGGGCTCGAGAGCACGGTGCGCATGATGTTAAAGCATTACGGCCTCGACCCGGACAAAGACGTGAAGTTTCTCGCCACCGGTACTGTGGATACTCGTTTTGCCGCTTTGAAGCAGGGCTTAACCGTGGCTACGGCCGGCTCTACGCCAGTGGATTATCTGGGCAAGAAGTTGGGTTACGTGGTGCTCGCGCGCGCTTATGATCTCTTCAGTTATCCGAACACGGGTCTGGTCGCGAGCGTCAAAAAGATCAAAGAAAGCCCCGATCAGCTCAAGCGCGTGATCAAGGCCGGCATCAAGGCCAATCGTTACCTGCTGCAGAATCGTGAAGGAACCATTCAAATTATGATGCAGTGGATGAGAATCGACAAGGACACGGCAACGGCGACCTACGACGGCTCGGTGAAGTCATTCAATGATGATGGCAGCGTGTCCGACGCCGGGCTGCGCATCGCGATCGACGAAGCGAAGAAGTCGGCCAATATCAGCCGCGAAGTCGCCTTTAACGAAGTCGCGGATTTCACCGTGTTACGCGAAGCGCAGAAGGAAATGGGTGTTAAATGACTCTGTAAGTTCATCGAAGCGACACGAAACAAGCGATTCGCTTGAGACGATGAAACATCGCCTAGAGATTATTCTAAATCCTTCGAATTAGACTCCTTCGCTCATCGCCATTCTGCCCGCAAGGGATGGCATCCAATAGGATCTTCAAGCCATTGGAACTATTTTAGCTGCGAAGTATTTGCGTAGATTAACCGCCAGCGTTCGTCGCCGTTAATTTTCGATACTTTGCGGAGCGCTTGCTCGTAGCCGGGCTCGCGGTATCGAAGCGCCGCGCGCCTCAGCAAAGGAGCGAGCTTCTCCGGCTGAAAAGGCGAGATTTGCTTGTAAGGCCAGGGTTTCGCGCCGGTCGCGAAAGGCATCAGCCAATCCAGACTTTTGCGAATGCTGCGGTTATCATCGGTTTGGAAATTCCATAGATCAATTCCTAGTTTCTCCGCAATCGCCGCCGCGTCGAATAGCGCCTCGAGGTTGAAAACGGCATAGTTCCATCCCTGCGTGCGCTCAAGCTCGCGCGGCTGGCGGCCATCGGTTTCGATCTGTTTGGCGATGCGCTTGGCGGCAAATTCACCCATGACTTTCTTTGCCAAGTCGCCGTGTCCGACAAAAAGGGCGAAGCCGGCGATTTGGACGTCATACCAGCTGCCGTGATTGTTGTCCGCTTTCGCTTCGGCTTTTCCTTCCGGACTTTCGCTAAGCCAGGTCAAATAAGAATTGAACCAGCTTCGTAATTGCTCGTGATCCGTTTCTGCCCATGATTTTGAACCCGCGAGCAACGCGACTGAATCCAGCAGTTCGGGCAGATTGTGTGTTTCGATTATCCCGTCGCCTCGTCCTTGGTTCCGACCTGGAATCGATTGAGCAAATCGAAGATGCGGATTCATTTTGGTCGGCGCATCTAAAAACCAAGCCCGCAGCGTCTTTCCGGCCTGAGCGGCGTAAGGTTCTCGATCGGTGAAAAAATAGCCGAGCGCCAGCGTCTTCACGGTCTGAATCATGTTCTCCAGTCTGTTCCGATCCGAGGTCTGATCGCGTTCGGGATTCACCTCGCCGTCGCGGCGAACGTAAGGCAGACCGTTGGCCGTGTTCGGATTGGGCCACCAGTAGGGGGCGATGCTCATGTAATCATGCTTATCGCCGCTGGGCGGCGTGATTGATTTTTCCGTCACGGAAAACGGTCCGCCGAGAAGAGCGCGGTCGGCATCGCGCTTGAGTTTATTCAATGACGGCGCCAACGCGGCATCGCCGGCTTGCATTCGCCGTTTAACCTCGGCTAAAGCCTGCCCTTCAAGGATAATCAGTGCCGGTTCGTTCGCGTGGCTTACGTGCGTCGATGGCGCAGCAGCTAAAGAAAATGCCAGGAGCGCAAAAGCCGCGACCGTCGATCGAACTCCGGCTTCCTCAAACATGCCGCGCATCGCTCGGACCACTCAACGGGCGGCGTCAAAAGCGAGCTTCAGGATGCGTTGGATCATTCTCGGATAACTTAAGGCTGCCTTGACGGCGGATTGGGCGAACTCGTCGTCGCGATCGAGGTTGGGATTGGGATTCGCCTCGAGAATGACGATTTCGCCTTCCGGCGTGACACGAAGATCGATGCGGCCGTATCCC
>JBEVIO010000065.1:0-4146 GCA_040510635.1 Binatia bacterium
GGGCTTCCTGCCGGCGCCGTGCAGAATAACATGATTGTCGACAGCGGCGCGGTGGTCAAAGCGCTCAAGGGTCTCATTCATGATAACGGGGTGACTGCGACCAAAGTGATCGCGGCGGTTCCTGGGCGCTCGGTGATCATGAAAAAACTCGAGTTGCCAGCGCAGAAAGAAGACGAGCTGGACGCCAACGTCGAATTTGAGGCGAACAAGATCATTCCGGAGAACCTGGAGAACGTTAATCTTGACTACCAGGTCGTCAATTACCTCGAAGGCGGCAGCAAGATCGAAGTGCTCCTGGTCGCCGTGCGCAAAGAGATTGTTGAAAGCTATACTGACGTCATCGTGCAGGCGGGGCTTGAGCCGGCCGTGATGGATGTCGATTACTTTGCCATGGAAAGTATGTACGAATCTAACTACGAGCCGCAAGCGCCCGGCGAAATCATCGGCCTCATTCACATCGGCGCCCGTTACACGAGTATCAATGTGTTGAGCAGTGGCGTCTCCACGTTTACCGGCGACCTCCCGGTGGGCGGGGAAGAATTTACCGACAGTTTGCGCCGCAGCCTCCAGCTTTCCGCCGAAGCGGCTGAGACGCTCAAGATCACCGGCATGCTGGAGGGCCAAGAATACGCCGAACTCGAGGACCTCCTGCGGCCCACGTGCGAGTCGCTGGCGGAAGATATCCGCCGCACCCTGAGTCTATATGGCGCCATCGCCACGGAAGAAGGAATTCGGACCATATATGTTAGCGGCGGGGGCGCTCAATTGCGCGGTCTCAGCGGCGTACTAGAAGAAAAGCTTGGGGTCCCGGTGAAGATTGCCGATCCCTTCCGCGGATTCAAGCTGGATAAGCATGTCGACCTGGTCCATTTGCAAGCATCGGCTTCCCAGTTCGGCGTGGGCGTGGGATTGGCCATTCGGAGGCCCGGAGACAAATGATTCGCATAAACCTTCTGCCGGTCAAAGAAATCAAAGCTGAAGTCAGCCGGCGCCGCGAGCTGATACTGGGCGCCCTATGCCTCGGCGTCACCGTAGCTGTTATTGCCGGACTTTATGTCGTGCAGTATGGCCGCGTATCCGCCTTGGAGAACGAGCTCACCGCTCTGCGCACGGAACTGACAACGCTTAACGGACAGGCCAAAGCCGTCACCGATCTGGAAAACAAGATTAGAGAAGTCAAAGGTAAACACCAGGTCATTGAGGAAATCAACAAGAAAAAAGCAGGTCCGGTGCGGGTGATGCAGAGCCTTTCGGCCTCCATGCCTGGCGCTCTATGGCTGACCCAATTCAAGGAAACCGGCGGCAACCTCTCGATTACCGGAGTGGCCGCCGATAACCAGACCATTGCGGAGTTTCTCACGTCGCTCGCCAGCCATGCCTATTTCCAAAACACTGAGTTGGTTGAAACCACCCAAACGGACCAAGCTGGTCTGCCGCCGCGGCGTTTCCTGATCAAATCCAAACTTCTCTATCAACCCGTACTGGCGCATACCGACACAGACAAAACTCCAGCCAAAGCGGCGATGGTCACTAAGGATTAGCCGAGCAAATCGCCATGAACAATTTTTTGGATCAAATTCTAAGCCGTCCACGCACGCAGAAGATCGGCATATTGGCGGGGGCGATTGTTTTATTGCTGGCCGTCGGCTTTTTTTACGTTTATCAGCCCAGCGCCGATCAAATCACCCGATTGACCGAAGAGGCGGATAAAGTTCGGCAAGAGCGTGACAAGAAGCAAAAGATCGCGGCCAATTTCGCCAAGCTCAAACGCGATCTCGACGAGTGGGATGCCAAACTCAAAATGGTGGTCGCGCAACTTCCAGACAGCCGCGAAATTCCCGACCTGTTGAGCACTATCTCCACCAAGGCGCGGGAATCCGGGCTGGAGATAATTCTGTTTCGTCCCAGGCCGGAAAATTTAAAAGATTTTTACGCAGAAATCCCGGTGGATATCGTCGTGCGCGGCGGATTCATTAGCGCCGTGACTTTTTTCGATGAAGTGGGCAAGTTTAACCGGCTGGTGAACATCGACAACATCGATTTCAAAAATCCTAAAATTAGCGGCGACCAGGTAGGTCTCGAGATTTCGACATTGGCCACCACCTACCGTTTCCTGGACGAGGCGGAACGGAAGAAAGTGGCGGAAGATAAGGCTAAGGCTGATAAAGCTAAAAAGTAGTGAACCATGATTATGGGAGCGAAAAAACTTGCATGGCTGATTATTCTCTTGTGCGTCGGGGGTTCCCTGTGGGCTCAGGAAAAGATTGAAACCCCGCCGCAAAAAGCGAAGGAAGCGGTAGATAAGCTCAAGGCGACGCCGAGCGCCGTCGGCAAGAGTTTGCAGGATCTCGGTAAGACCGTAGGCGCAAAGCTTGGCTTGGGGCATGGCGAAGTGAAAACGGCGAAGACCACATCGGAAGCCGTACCGGTCCCGCAGACGGAAAAAGAAGCTGAAGAACCGAAACCAGCTGTTTCGCCCATCCTTAGCAAGCGCGATCCCTTTCGGCCCTACACTTTAAATAACCGGTCATCAAAAACGCCGCGCCAAGCCCGCTCTCCTTTGGAGCGTTACGAGCTCGGCCAATTGAAGCTGGTCGGTGTCATCTGGGATATCAAACAACCGAACGCCATCGTGGAAGATTCAGCGGGTTTGGGATACGTCGTCAGGATCGGCACGCCAATAGGCTCGAACGAGGGTAAGGTAATAACTATTCAACCGGCAAGACTCGTGATCGAAGAATTTCAATTTGATGTGTACGGCGCCAAGAAAAAAATCGAGCGCAGCATGAGATTAGAACCGGAGAAGGCGGAATGATGAAAATAGCGCATATGGTAAAAAGGCTTTTGACTGACAGGCTTGAAAAAATAACCATCCCAGGGTGGTCGCTTTCTGCGGCTTGTCTCGGAATCGCATTGGCGCCGGCAATGTTCGGTTGCACGCCGGCGGCGATGAACGGGGACATGAAAAATCCCGCGGCCGTAGCGCAAACACCGGCCGCTTCGACGCCCCAGCAAGCAACCGGCCAGCAGAACGAATCCGGCAAGGTGCAAGACCTTTCGGTGCGCGAGGAATCCGGCCAGACGATTTTGACCATCAAACTCGCGAAGGGCATCGCTCAATACCGCCATTTCCCGTTGCCCCAGCCGACGCGGATCATGCTTGACGTCTTCAATGATGCCCAGCCATCGGAGACCGAAACCTATCGCATCGCGAGTACTTTGGTAAGTCACTTGAAAGTTAGCTCGGGTGATGGCTACACGCGCATGACGTTGGAGATCATGGCCGGAGCGGTGCCTCAATACGTCGTCACGCCTGAGGATGGCGGCGTGAAAATCGTCGTCGGCACCACCGATCCAAAAATTGCCGCAAGACGTTCGTTTGATCTGGTCAAAAGCGGAAAACGGCTGGACCAAAGGATGACGGAGGCAGGAATCGCCGTCATGGCCGCCGAAGCCGGCGGCACGGCGCGTGGGGAAGCACAAGGTGTAAAAACTTATACGGGGCAAAAGCTGTCGCTGGATTTCAAAGACGCGGATATCAAGAATGTTTTTCGCCTCTTGGCGGAAGTGAGCGGCCTGAACATCGTGGTCACCAACGATGTCAATAGAAAAGTCACGCTCCGGCTGGTGGACGTGCCCTGGGATCAGGCGCTCGATCTGCTCATCGACACCAACGGTTTGGGCAAGGAACAAATGGGCAACGTGGTAAGAATCTCTACTGCCGGCCAGTTAAAAACCGAACGGGATGCTTTGTGGGCCGCGAAAAAATCCGAAGAAAATCTCGAGCCGCTCCTAACCGTCTACTTCAATGTCAATTACGCTAAAGTAAGAGTTCTCGAGGCCAGTGTTAAGCCGCTACTCAGCAAGCGGCCGGACGCCTCGCTGGTCAGCGACGAGCGCAGCAACACGTTGATGGTTCGAGACATCAAGAAGTCCGTCGACGACGTAAGCGCGCTGATCGCCCGACTCGACATGCGGACGCCTCAAGTCATGATCGAGTCTAACCTGATCGAAACCACGCCGAGCTTTGCACGGGCCTTGGGCAACCGCCTGACATTCAAGCTTGGAAGTACGACAATCAGTTCCGGCGCCGGAGCTGGTACGCCATTTGGGGGTTCGACTACCTCTTTTCCGAGCTTTGCGACG
>JBEVIO010000066.1:0-7271 GCA_040510635.1 Binatia bacterium
TTCTTAAGTTTTTCCCACCGGGCTATCGAGCTTAAGGGCGAAGCAATCGATGCGCAGCGCTTCGGAATCTGTCCGTAGTGAACTCCCGCAATCATCCGTTCCCCTTGCCTTAAAAAAACCTCCGAAGCCGGCGCCGGGGACTCACCGTTTCAATGACTCTCGCGTTCCGCCCGTTGCATGTACATGCGCACCCAAAGATCATATATTTGACTCACCTCGAGAGTTTCCTTGTGAATGCTTCCCAGAGATGTTTCGTATTCGACGGAAACTGCTTCGGCGTTGCGCGCTATCTTAACCAAACGCGCCGGCTTCTGATTCAGATAGCCGCCGACACAACGCAGAATTTGCGATAGGCTTGAAGTGTCCGGCACTCGATGCGGATCCGACCTCTTTGCTTGGCCCTCCTGCTCAAGTCGATCGACATCTTTCCGCGTATACTGTAATTCAATCGGCGTGAGAACCGGCGCCACCTTGGTCTCGTCTAAATCGGGGTTTGCCCGTTCAGTCTCGCGGAGTTTACCCCAGACTGCGTTCAGTTTTTCCAGCGATAAGCGATCCTCCGATAATTCCGGGTGAGCCGCCAAAATCCCCTTGACGTAAAAGTCCTCGCCCATTGGCTCGATCTCAAAGCTCGTGAGATTTAGGGTTTCCAAGGCCTGGCCAATAGCTCGTAACGGTTGCGCGTAACCGATCATTCCGCTCATCACCCCTCCCCTCGTCTCCACGACTTCGTCCTGAGCAAGTGACATTTGGTGCCCCCTTTCCTTGCCATATTCGAACAACAGTATAACTGCTTTTTACGCCCGACTTGGAAAATTGTCAAGAAATTTAAGGGGCTTATCTAAGCCTAATCCCTCCTCAAGCGCTCTAAACGTCATCGGTCGGTAAATGTAGCCCGGTGCGAGCTAGTTCTTACGCAAGCGGAACCCGGCGGCCATCTGAAGCTGCTCGGGCCCGTTGTTTTCCACTCCCGGTGCTTGGTCTGGCACCGGTTCTTGATCGACCTTGAGCCCCGCAAGCTTGATTTTTAGCCTCAGATTGTTTGCGCTATCGGCATTGATCAACGCTTGGTCCAAGTTGATAATCCCATCGCGGTAAAGCGCAAAAAGCGCCTGATCGAAGGTTTGGCATCCTTCCTGGATTCCCTGCTCCATCGCTTGTTTCAACGTGTCCACCTCGCCTTTTTTGATCAGATCCTTGATCCGCGGCGTATCCATCAAGATTTCCAGCGCCGCTACGCGCTTCCCCTCCACGGATGGAATCAGCCGCTGGGAAACAATCGAACGCAAGTTCAGAGAAAGCTGCAAATAGATCTGTGGATGGCGCTCGGAGGGGAAAAAATTCATGATCCGCTCGATCGCCTGGTTGGCGTTGTTGGAGTGCAGAGTACCGAGACAGAGATGTCCCGTTTCCGCGAATGTGATCGCCGCCTCCATGGTTTCGGTGTCGCGTATCTCGCCTATCAAGATCACGTCCGGCGCTTGGCGCAAGGTATTTTTGAGTGCTGCCTGAAACGAATGCGTGTCGAAGCCCACTTCGCGCTGCGTGATAATCGACTGCTTATGCCGGTGTACGAATTCAATGGGATCTTCGATCGTGATGATGTGGCCGGCTTCGTGGGTGTTTCGATGATCGATCATTGCAGCCAACGACGTCGATTTGCCCGAGCCCGTAGCACCGACCACCAAAACCAAGCCGCGCTTGGTCATGACGATATCGCCAAGGATCGGCGGCAGGCTCATTTGCTCCAGCGACAAGACGTCGGCCTTGATGCGCCGTATCACCATGCCTACCGAGCCGCGCTGCTGAAATATGTTTACCCGAAAACGGGAAATTGCGGGTAGCGACATCGCCATGTTCATTTCCATCGTTTCGGTGAATTCCTTCTTTTGTTTGTCATTCATGATCGCCTGGGCGATATCTCCGAGCTCCTCCGGCGTAAACGGATGATCGCCGCCCACTTCGATCTTCCCCTCGGCGCGGTACATAGGTGGCTTGGCGACCGTGAGATACAGATCCGACGCCTCTATTTCAACCATCTTGCGAAAGAAGTCTTCGATGTTCACCGTTGTCTCCAAGAAAATCTTTCTTTTTCTGTTCGCTCAGATGCGCCCGCCGGCGGCCGCCGTCGGCGCCGCGCCGAAGAGATTGGCCGTCATGCTTTTCGATTGCGCTTCCTCGCGTGTCACCAGACCGCGCGTAACCAGGTTGGTCAGGGCCATGTCCATGGTCTGCATGCCGTCTTTCTGACTCACTTGCATGGTGCCGGGAATCTGATGGATCTTGCCTTCGCGGATAAGATTCCGCACCGCGGTGGTGCCGGTCAGGATCTCCAGCGCCGCCGCTCTTCCTCCGGCTTTCTTTTTGAGCAACGTTTGCGTAAGCACGGCCTCGATTGATTCGGCGAATTGGGCGCGAATCTGCGCCTGCTGAGTGGGCGGAAAAACGTCGATGATACGATCGACGGTCTTGGGCGCGCTCGAAGTATGCAAAGTGCCGAAGACGATATGACCAGTTTCCGCGGCAGTCAAAGCGAGTTGAATGGTTTCCAAGTCGCGCATTTCGCCGACCAGAATGACATCGGGGTCTTCACGCAAAGCGGCCCGCAACGCATTGGCGAAAGAGTGAGTGTGCGGCCCCAGCTCGCGCTGGTTGACCAGGCATTTTTTTGACTGGTGGACGAACTCGATCGGATCCTCGACCGTTAAAATGTGGCCCTCGAAGGTGTTGTTGAGATAATCGATCATGGCCGCCAAGGTGGTCGATTTGCCGGAACCGGTGGGGCCCGTGACTAGAATCAAGCCCTTCTCCTTTTCGCACATTTGCTTCAGAATCGGCGGCATGCCGAGCTCTTCGAGAGTCAAGATTTTAGTCGGAATGGTTCGGAACACCGCGCCCTCGCCTTTTCTTTGCAGAAACACATTGACACGAAAACGCGCCACTTGCCCCAACTCGAATGAGAAATCGCACTCATGAGTTTCTTCGAAGGCTTTTCTTTGGGCATCATTCATGATGTCGTAAATCAACGCGTGCACGTCCTCTTTTGGCAGCGCAGGATGATCGAGTTTCTTGAGATCGCCGTCGATCCGAATCAACGGCGGTTCCCCTGCGCTCAAATGGCAGTCGCTTGCACCTTGATCCACTCCAAAGGCCAAAAGCTGGGTAATATCCATAAGCCTCGACTCCTGATTTTTTATGAAAGAATTTTATTATAACGCCGCAGAAGCTGTAAAGATCATTATCGAATTGGCAGCCCTAGCGAGCAATAAAAGGACCAATTTGAGCTTGGATTGAATGGGATCGAAGCTTGGTTTTTGGACGTTTCGCAAAAAACTTGAATTTATGTTTAGAAGCAGATACTTGTGATGTCTTCCAGAGTCAATGAATGATATCGGTCACAGGTAAAATCGCTTTGGTTACAGGCGGAGGGACCGGCATCGGCAAAGCGATAGCAGCCGCATTGGCCCAAAAAGGTGCGAAAGTGGCCATCGCTTCGCGGACTTCGGCGCATGTCGAAGGCGCTGCCCAAGAGCTGCAAAGCCGCGGTTTTGCGGTGCTGGCGCTGCGGCTTGATGTAACAAAAAAATCGGATATTGAGCGAGGTATCGATTCGCTCCTGTCTCACTGGGGCCCGCCGCATATTCTTGTGAATAACGCCGGCATATCGGGGCTCAGCATGATCGATGATCCTGACGATGGCCAGTGGTTCGACATCGTTAACACGAACCTCAACGGCTTATACCTCGTCACCAAAGCCGTGCTGCGCCATATGCCCAATCAAGCCGGTGGACGGGTGATCAATATTTCATCGGTGCTGGGAAAATTCGGCGTCCCCGGTTACACGGCTTATTGCACCACCAAACACGGTGTAATCGGCTTTACGCGCGCCCTTGCTTTAGAAGTGGTGAGCCGGGGAATTACCGTGAATACCATTTGCCCGGGTTGGGTCGACACCGAGATGGCGGCCCTCGGCATCAACGCAACCGCTGCGCTCCAAGGTATCACGCCGGCACAGTTCAAGGCGCAAGCGATCGAGGCCGTACCGATAAAAAGATTTCTTGATCCAGACGAAGTCGCCGAGCTCGTTTGCTACATTGCTTCAGACGCAGCTGGCGGTATTACCGGGCAGGCGATCAACATTTGCGGCGGCCAAACCATGGTGTGAGCGCAAATGACCTCAACCGGATTGGCCCAAATCATCGAGCAAAATTCTTTGAGTTCCAAAAGCAAATCTTCGTGAGCGAGCAAACCTTCATCGTCCGCAATCCGGCAACACTAGAAAAGATTGCCGAATTGCCGGTAGCTCAGGCCGCGGACGTGGCCTTGGCGGTGGTTCGAGGGCGCGAGGCCCAACGGGCTTGGCAACAAACCAGCTTTACCGAGCGCGCGCGACTGCTTTACAGGTTGCGGGATCTCTTGCTTGATGAAGGCGAGAAACTCGCCGATGTCCTCACCGCAGAAACCGGCAGGCCCCGTGCCGAAGTTTACGGCAACGAACTTTTCTATCTTTGCGATGCGATCGGCTCCTGGGCGAAAAAGAGCGCTCGATATCTCCGGCCGGAAAAAATCCGCCCGCACTTTCCATTGCTCAAAACCAAAAAAGTTGTTTCCCTCTATGCGCCGCGCGGCGTCATCGGCATCATCAGTCCGTGGAACTTTCCGCTGACGATGACGCTGGGTGAAGCAATTCCCGCGCTCATGGCGGGAAACGCCGTCGTACTCAAACCGTCGGAACTGACCCCGCTCTCGGCGCTTTTTGGCGCGGAGATGGCGGCTAAGGCGGGCTTTCCGGAAAACTTACTGCAAGTGGTTGTCGGGTTCGGAGAAACCGGCGAAGCGCTGATCGACTCGGCCGATATGATCGCATTTACTGGCAGTGTCGAGACCGGCAAGCGCGTCATGCACCGGGCTGCAGAACGGCTGATCCCGGTCTCCCTCGAGCTCGGTGGCAAAGATCCCATGATCGTTCTTAAAGATGCCAACCTCGACCGCGCCGCCGGCGCCTGCGTCTGGGGCGCGCTGATGAACTGCGGCCAGATCTGCACCTCGATCGAGCGGGTCTATGTCGAAGCGCCGGTCTATGAACTGTTTGTCGATAGAATCGTGGCGCGAGTTCGCGCGCTTCGCCAAGGTCCGAGTAAAGATGAAGTCGATGTCGGCTGCATGACGTCCGAAGCTCAATTGCAAAAAGTCGCCGCGCAAGTCGATGCCGCGATCGCCGCCGGCGCCAAGGCGCTCGTAGGCGGACGGCGCAACTCTGGATTGCAAGGGCATTATTACGAGCCCACCGTCCTCGTCGATGTTAATCACGCCATGAGCATCATGTCCGAAGAAACCTTCGGGCCCGTGATCCCGATCGTCAAGGTGAAAGATGCGGCGGAAGCGCTGCGTTTGGCCAACGACTCGCGTTATGGACTTAGCGGCAGCATCTTTTCCCGTAACCAAGCCGCCGCTTGGCGCTTGGCCGAGGGACTGCAAAGCGGCTCCGTCTGTATCAACGACAGTCTGGTGAGCTTCATCGTCACCGACGCGCCAATGAGCGGCTGCAAAGAGAGCGGCTTCGGACAGCGCCACGGTGCCGAGGGCATCCGCAGGTTTTGCCAGCAAAAAACCGTCGTCAGCGATCGATTCGGACTCAAGGAAGAGTTTCCCTGGTATCCTGCCAGTCAGAAAAAGACGCGGCAAATTCGCCACCTGCTGATGCTCCTTAGTCACTCGGGCTGGCGACACAAACTACGCGCGTTTCAGGGACTCATACGCAGCTAAACGCCCTTGAACTCGCAAAGCGATTCATCTAATTAGGTGGGATAACGTTTGTTAGCGAACTAATCACAGGAGAACTCCCATGGCCAAAGATCTACCCAGCTTTATCGCTCAAGAAGGAGCGACCCGAGAAGGTTCGATCATTCGCGAGAGAAATTTCATCGACGCCAATAATTATGAGACGGTCGCTTATTTAAAGCATCTCGACGTGCGCAATGAACCGAAGATGGTTCTCTTCGAAAACGTTCCTGCCTTAAACGGCCAGAAATCGGCCTTTCCGATGTTTTACAATCCATGGGTGACGCGCCAGTACGTCGCCGATTCCCTCGACATGGGCGATATCAAATCGCCGATGCAAGTGAGCCTCGAAGTCGCCAAGCTCGAACAACAGCAAGGCAAGGTCGAAGTCATCCAGCCGGAGAAGGCGCCGGTCAAAGAAGTTGTTCTCACCGGTGACAAGGCCGATCTGCGCATCCTGCCGATGCCGATGCATCAGAAAGGTGACGCCGGTCCCTATCATACGATGACCTGCGCCATGAAGGGGCTGAACGCGGAATTCTACGACATCACGTTTACGAAAAATAAATATCACGATCCCAAACACATGAGCTTCTCGGCGCACAAACATCATCATTTGGAAGCGATGGCGTGTGAATACGAGGATAAAAATATGCGCGCCCCGGTGATCGTGATTTTGGGGCATCACCCGGCGTTTTACCTTTCATCGTGCGCAATGACCGCGATGGGCAATAACGACTATCTTACCGCTGCGGCATTTCTGAAAGAGCCCTTGCGGCTTACCCCATCGACGACTTGGGGCGATAAATTCATGGTGCCGGCGGACGCCGAAGTGATCATCGAAGGCGAAATTCTTCCGGGCGTGCGTCAATCGCAAAATCCGTTCGGCGAAATCCTCGGTTATGCCCAACCCGTAATGGACGTGCCGGTCATCGAAGTCACCGCGATCACGCACCGGCGCGGCGGCATCGTCGAAGATTTCTGGCCCGGCCACATGGACCACTGGAATCTCGGCAGCATTCCCAAAGAAGGCAGCACCTACAACGTCATCCGGAAAAACGTTCCCGGTATCAAAGCGATTCATCTGCCCGCCTCGGGCTGCGGCCGCTGCATCTGCTACATCTCGATCAAAAAAGAATTTGAGAACGAGCCCAACAAAGCCGGCATGCAGGCCTTCGTCGAAATGCCCAATTTGAAACTGGCCGTGATCGTCGACGACGACGTCGACGTCTTCAACGAGCGCGAAGTGATGTGGGCCGTGGCCACCCGCGTCCATTGGGACAAGGACATCGAAATCATCCGCGAAGTGCAGAGCTTCCGCGGCTGGTTGGGCGACACCGTGGCGATCATCGACGCGACGATACCGTTGAAATCCAAGGCTGACTGGCCGGTGCGCAATGAGATCGAATCCGCGGCGTTTGAGCGTGTCGCCAAGTTTTTTAAATAAGAGAACGAAAGATGCCCGATAAAATCAGATTCATCTACAAGGC
>JBEVIO010000067.1:0-5916 GCA_040510635.1 Binatia bacterium
CACCTACGAGCAGGGCCTGATCAGCAAGCGTCCCGAAGTTGATTCGCTGTTCGCGAAAAGCACGCTGGAGGAATTTAAAATTTAAACAACGCGGATTCAACGCTGCTTCGTAGTATTTGTCATTATGGCGGAAGAAAAAACCTCCACATTCGAAGAGACCAAGTGGTGGATTGATCGTGGCCCGGTCAAGGAGCGGGAAAAAGCCGCGGAGCCGATCAAGGGTATCATCGAGAAATGGGCTTACGAATTGCTCAAAAACTATAATCAAGATCAAGCGGCCAAGAACCTTGTCGACATCAACACCAAACTCCTCAACGGTTTATCCGTCGGCCCCGGCGACTGGGGTTATTACTCACTGGAAATCGGCAAGTATCCGCAGGAAAAGCTGGCCAAGATCAAAAGCGGGTTACCGCTCCCGCCCGGCGCTCGAGGGATTGTCGTCGATGCCGGCTATTCAGTCCGCGTGATCATCACCGGCGAGCCGATTGGGGAACGCTACGTCGATATTAATTTTACCGACGCGCCGTCGTTGGACTGCTGGGTCCACGGCCAATTGGTGGAAGAGCGCGTTTACGGCAATGTCGGCGAGGCGCTGAAACGCATTCGCGCCGAATTGCCGCGCTATTTTAGCCCGCCTGAAAAGTCTTAATGGCAGCCACAAGTTTGCGGCGTGCAGCCGCAGCCCCCGGCTGGTGCGCTGGCGTCCTTCGCGGCCGCCGGCGCGCTGAAAACCGAGAGCTGTTTATCCACGGCGTCGCCCTGGCAGTGCGGGCAAGTGATTTTCTCGCGCGGCGAAATCACGATGGTTTCAAAATAAGAGTTGCAGCCGCGGCAGCGATATTCAAATATTGGCATAGATCCTCGTCGTTACCTGAGTGCGGAATTATACGAACCGTGCTTTGATTTAAATCAAGCGCCTTGCGCTTTAGGCTTTTTTTGTTTAACCGCGTCGCGCAGCGGATTATCCCGTGCGATCGGTTCGAGGGCAGTGATTTCCAAGCCGTAACCGCGCAGTCCAACCAGATGTTTCTTGTTATTGCTGAGCAGGCGCATTTTGCGCACGCCTAGGTCGCGCAGAATTTGCGCACCAATGCCGTATTCTTTGAAATCGGCCTGGTAAACGAACGAGCGGTTCATCTCCTTTTGCTGCTTTCCTTCCAGTCTCGGGTAGGTGACCATTGCCGGGCGCAGTCCTTTGCGCTCCGGTTGCAGATAAAGAATCACGCCCTTGCCTTCTTTGGCGATGATTTCCATGGAACGCTGGATCACCGCATTGGTGTTCAGCAATTCGAAACCAAAGACATCGCCGGGGACATATTTGGTGTGGACCCGCACCAGAGTCTCTTGCTTAGGCGAAATATCGCCCTTGATCAAAGCGAGGTGCTCGCTCTGATCGACATGGGTGTTGTAGACGATGGCTTGGAAGAGACCGCCAACTCGGGTCGGCAGAGGCGCGGACGCCGCTTTGTAGACCAAAAGGTCATAATTCAATCGGTGTTGGATCAAATCAGCGATTGTCACCACTTTCAATTTGTGCTTTTTGGCGAAGCGCATGAGGTCGGGCAACCGCGCCATCGTGCCGTCATCTTTCATAATTTCGCAGATAACCCCGGCTGGCTTGAGCCCCGCCAAACGGGCCAAGTCGACCGAGCCTTCGGTTTGTCCCGCACGCACCAGGACGCCGCCATTGCGGGCGCGCAGCGGAAATATGTGGCCGGGGGTAACCAGATCCTGTGGTTTGGCTTCATCTGCAATTGCATCGAGAATGGTCTTAGCTCGATCGGCGGCGGAAATGCCGGTGCTAATGCCGGTGGCGGAGTCCACCGATACCGTAAACGCAGTGCCGAAGGGAGAGGTGTTGTCCGACACCATCATCGAGATTCCCAACTGTCGGACGCGCTCTTCGGTGAGCGGCAAACAGATCAACCCACGGCCATGGGTCGCCATAAAATTAATTGCTTCCGGAGTGACTTTCTCGGCAGCCATGCAGAGATCGCCCTCGTTCTCGCGGTCTTTATCGTCCATCAAAATGATCATTTGACCACGGCGAATATCGGCGATCGCCGCTTCGATAGTTGCTAGTGGCATGGCCAGGTAATCTACCATCTTGACCAGTGTCGTCAACTGGCGAGTCATAGCGCGCGCCCGAGTTTTGCTTGAGCCGACATCGAGCATTTATCCTGGCGAGACATTCCCTAGCAGGCATATACGGAATCGCGGCCGGTTTCGCTCTTGTTGACTTTCGGTCCCTCGGTGTTAGCGTATTTTTTGGATTTATAATGCTAAACCAATCCAAGACCGCCTTGTTCGTCGGCGGGCTGATTCTGTTTTTTTTCTTCGGCAGCCTTGCGGTTGGGTTGGCTCATGAAACCGTCCCGGGCAAATTTGTCTACAACGTCAAAGTAGATCTTGATGGTTCGAACAAAATTGCCCATGTCGCGCCTCAGTCACTGCGGGTCAGCTTGGACTGGGAAACATGTGATGTACCGACTCCCTCAGCAAAAACTCTGGAGGCGGGTCGTCTTTTTGAAGCGCCACCCGCGATTCGTGCCGGCGTGTTCGCCGCCTACGGCGGCCCTTATGTGCCCAAAATTTCTCGCCACATGCTCGATTCGATTCTTTTGATCTAAAGCTCCCGAGCGAGTTAATTCCGTTTAGACCAATCCCGGGGTTGCATCGTCAGGGCCCTGGGCATGACCGACTTTCTTAGAATTCTATGCCACCACGAGGGGCGGCGCGCGTAGCGCCAAAAATTTGGAACAATGCCAGTCGATGGCTTGTCTAATCCAAAGGGAGGTAGTTCCATGGTCGAAAAAAAATTAGCTAGAGTCCGCGAGTCCCGGCTGCGGGGGCGCTCGCCGTTTTGGGTGAAAAACAACGGTCAGCCGCGAGCGCCGATTGAAGAGCGGGCTCTTTCGGTGTTTCAACCCGACATTTTGATCGAACATCAATATCAATCCACTTATCGTCGACGTTTTCACCTCGATCCCGAACGCGTGCTGATGCTTGCGGTGTTACAAGACGCCGTGGTTTGCTTCCAAGATAACGTAAAGGCTACCTGCAAACGCAAACAAACGATGCATCTCGATGCCGCCGAATGGATTACCAACGACGACCGTTCTTATCCTTTCTCTTTCGAGAACATCTGCGAAGCCTTGGGCTTTGACGCCGGCTATATGAGACAGGGACTGTTGCGGTGGAAAGAGGCGGTCTTGGAAAACCGGGGGAAAAGGGAAAGTAAAAAGTCGTGGGCCAACTAGTTTGATCTTCTATAAAAATAAACGTGAACGGAAAAGTGGGCCGCCATGTCTAAATGGTGGAGGTGAGAAAATGATCAACGATTTAACCAAGAAAAAAAACATAGCGGTTTATTCGCTCGTCTTCGGTAGCATCCTTTGTTTGCTAGCGGGGGCCGGTGTCAGCGGTGCCATCGAGCGCTATTCTACGGCCGGGCGGATTGTGCCCGTCGGCGCTGCCGGGGCACCCGTCGTTACCCAAGGTCTTCCGGACTTTGCCAGTCTGGCGAAGCGAGTAGGCCCGTCGGTTGTTAACGTCTCGACGACTCAGATTCGCAAGGCCGCCCAAGGCGGCCCGTCGCCTTTTGATGATGACGATCCGATGAGCCAGTTCTGGCAAAGATTTTTTGGCGGGCGCGTGCCTCGTGGGCCGCAACGGCAAAACGGGCTCGGCTCCGGATTTATCATCGACCGCAATGGCACGATTCTCACCAACTATCATGTGGTCGATGGCGCGCAAAAAATCTCGGTCACGTTATCGGACGGAAAAAATTACGACGCCAAAGTGATTGGCAAAGATCAAAAAACCGACATCGCGATGGTAAAAATCGATGCGGGTCAGGATTTGCCTGCGGTCACCTTCGGCGACTCCGATCGGCTCGAAGTGGGCGAGTGGGTCATGGCGATCGGCAATCCTTTCGGTCTGGATCACACGGTTACATCGGGAATCGTCAGCGCTAAAGGCAGACAAATTGGCGCAGGCCCCTATGATAATTTCATTCAGACCGACGCCTCGATCAATCCGGGCAACTCGGGTGGCCCGTTGATTAATTTGCGCGGCGAAGTTGTCGGCATCAACACCGCGATCTTTAGCCAGTCAGGCGGCAATATCGGCATCGGCTTTGCCATTCCGACGAATTCGATCAAAGAAGTGCTGCCGCAACTCAAAGACAAGGGCAAGGTCGTGCGCGGTTATCTCGGCACCACGGTGCAAAAAATTACCCCTGAAATCGCCGACTCGCTGGGTCTAAAAGAAGGGCGCGGCGCTTTGGTCGCCGATGTCATGAAGGGGAGCCCGGCCGAGCGCGCGGGGATCAAAACCGGCGACGTGATCGTGGCATTCAATAACAAAGATATTAAAGACTCGAGTGACTTGCCGGCATTGGTGGCGCGGGTTGCGCCGGGAACGACGGTGCCGCTTAAGGTGATGCGCGACGGCAAAGAGATTTCGCTGTCGATCGGGGTGGGCGAAATGAAAGAGAACGAAGTCGCGGCCTCGAGTGCGGAGGGCGGTTTAGGTCTGGCCGTGCAACCAGTGACGCCGGAGATAGCCCAGAGCTTGGGCTTAGAACGCGCCGAGGGTTTGGTGATCGCGGAGGTCACGCCGGGCAGTGCCGCGGACGAAGCGGGGTTGCGTGCGGGCGATTTGATTTCTCAGATCAACCGCCGCCCGGTGAAAAACCTAGCGGACTACAACCGTGAAATGGCAGGCAGCGAGAAAGGTAAATCGGTCTTGCTGCTCGTCAAGCGCGGCCAGGAGAGCGTGTTTCTCGCGTTAAAAAAATAGCCGCGCTTTTCTAATGCTTCCGAACATCGCCTAGCCTCGGCGCCGTTACACGTGTCCGGAGCTGGGCGATGTTTTTTTATTACGGCAATCCCGCCATTGTATCGCGCGCTAGATTTATTCACTAGGTGTTTCCTGCTAGATTGCTTTCCCTGAGTTGCTGCGTGAGGAGAATGTACCAAAAATGAAAGTGGGATTGATCGGCCATCGGGGCGCGGGGAAGACGACGATTTTCAACATGCTGACCGGCCTTCAGGCCCAGACCGGTGGCTTTGGCGGCAAAGAAGAGATTCACCTGGGCGTCATCAAGGTTCCCGATGCGCGGATCGACAAGCTGTCGGCAATCTTCAAACCGAAGAAAACCACCTACGCTGAAATCCGCTTCACCGATTTTCCGCCGAGCGAGGGAGAGGAAAACCTCAAGTCGAATCAGGCGATGGTGGCGCAAATGCGCGAAGTCGACGCCATCACTCTCGTGCTGCGCGATTTCGGTGCCGAAGCCAAGCCGATCAAAGAGTTGATCGACTTGATGACGGAGATGATCCTTGCCGATCTATCCGTGGTGGAGAACCGGCGCAGCCGTCTAAAAAAAGAAAAGGCGCGCCCTCAAGAAGAGGCGTTGCTCGCGCGCTGCGCCGAGGCGCTGGAAAACGAGCAAAGCCTGCGCGCGTTGAGCTTCAGCGCGGATGAAGAGAGTCTTGCGTCCGGATTCGGATTTCTCAGCCGCAAGCCTCTCCTGGTGATTTTCAATGAGCCCGAAGAACAGGCCGGCAAGCCGCTTGATCCTGCTTACCAGCAGGAGTTGAATCGCCGCGGCCTCCAGGGGCTCGCTCTCGCTGGCAAGGTGGAAATGGAAATCGCCCAGCTCGATGAAAAGGACCGGGTGGGGTTTCTGAAAGAGATCGGCATTGATGAGCCAGCGCGCGAGCGCTTTATCCGCGCCTCTTACGCCTTGCTCAATCTGATCAGTTTTTTTACCGCCGGCGAAGACGAAGTGCGCGCCTGGACGATCACCCAAGGCACCGTCGCCAAAAAAGCCGCCGGCAAAATACATAGCGACATCGAGCGCGGCTTTATTCGCGCTGAAGTGGCCGCCTACGAGGATTTCATCGTTTA
>JBEVIO010000068.1:0-3630 GCA_040510635.1 Binatia bacterium
AAACGCCGGCAGCGCCAGCGGAAAAGTAATCTTCATCATCGTATGCACCGGCTTGCTGCCGGCGATATACGCGCTTTCTTCCAGCGAGGGGTCGAAAGACAAGAAAACCGGCAAGAGAAACAGATAGCCCAGCGGCACGCAGGCCAAGCCAAATACCCAGATCATGCCGGCCATGCTGAAGGCATTGAAGACAGGTGTAGAGATACCCAGATATTGATCGAGCATACCGTTCAAGATCCCCGACTTCGGCGCCAGGAGAAGGATCCAGGCGATATTTTTCATGATCGGCGGCATCAAGATTGGATAGAGGGGCAACAACTCAACCAAACCTTTGCCGGGCGTATTCGTCCGCGCCACGATCCAGGCGAGCAACCCGCCCAGCCCGGTTCCCAGCAACGCCGAACCCGCGGCGTAGATAACCGAGTTATTGAGCATCGCCCAAATGTCTTTGTCGCCCAACACGCGGGCGTAGTTGGCCACATTGAAGCCGACCGTGAAGCCGAGCTTGCCGGAGGTAAAGCTCCTCCAGAAAACGATGATTACCGGCGTGATAATCGCCGCGCCGGCGATGCTGCTCGCCACCAGCGGCACCATCGAGCCCTGGCGAAATCCGAGCTTTATCGACTTCCAGCTTGCCGTACCCGTACTCCTCAATTTTTCAATTTAACAGTGAAATATCCGGTGGGGATGTCTAATAGCCGATAATTACGCTGATAGCTGATTTATCGATGGATAAGAAAGTCTTGCCAGATTCGCCGTCGAGCCGAATCATCGGACAGAGCTTGTGTGACGTCACCACGAGTTCGCGCGACCCGACCTGAACCCGGTGGTCAGTAAGACCGCCGCGAAACTCGCGGCTGGTCATCTGCCCTTCCAACACGTTGACCGTCCCTTCGGGAAATCGCTCATGGCTCAAATGAATCTCACTCATCCGGATTACAACTTTGCAAAGGTCCCCAGCCGCCACCGGCCCCGACACCGGCGAGACCAAGGTGACATTGCTGAGTTCAGGAACGGCAACTTCGCATAGCCCGCTTTCAACCTTGACAACCTTGCCATCGATCAACGTCGAATGGCCGATAAAGGACGCAACGAACGGATGCGCCGGGCGGTTATAGATTTCATCCGGCGTGGCGTACTGGAGGATACGGCCGCTTTCCATCACGATGACCGCGTCGGAAATCGTAAAAGCTTCCTCCTGATCATGGGTGACATAGAGCGCGCTGATGCCAACCTTTTTAATCAGCTTGCGGATTTCGACACGCATCTCTTCGCGCAGCTTGGCGTCGAGGTTGCTCAGCGGTTCATCGAGCAAAATCAATCTCGGCTCCAATGCCAGGCTCCGCGCCAGCGCAACCCGCTGTTGCTGCCCGCCGCTTAGCTGCGCAGGGTAACGCTCTTCCCTTCCCTGCAAGCCCACCAGGTCCAGGGCGGTCAGGACTTTGCGCCGAATTTCTACCTCGGCCAGCTTTCGCAACTTGAGGCCAAAGGCGACGTTTTTGAAAACCGTCATATGCGGCCACAGCGCATAGTTTTGAAATACGAACCCGATTTCGCGGGAATACGGCGGCACCAGCACGCCTCCCTCAATGGAGGTCTGCAATTGATCGGCGATGGAAATCGCCCCCGCGTCGGGAATTTCGAGGCCGGCGATGGATCTCAATAACGTCGTCTTGCCGCAACCTGAAGGCCCGAGGAAGGAAAGAATTCCCTTGTCGAACTCAAATGATACGTTGTCTAACGCGGTGAGATCTTTGAACCGTTTGGTAACGCCTTCGACTCTTAAGATTGACATAACTTACCGTCACTCGGAGACGCCCGCCAGAGAGACGCTAGGACGATGACTCGCCCACATACGGTTGTCTATCTATCTCAATTGCAACGGAAAGCAAACTTACCCACCTGACCTGTTTGATTTGGCTCGCCCGGTGATCGCTTACAGTTCGACCTGGTTCAGCCTGAGCGCATTGGTAATGACCGACACCGAACTGAACGTCATCGCCGCGCTGGCGATCATCGGGCTTAAAAGCAGTCCAAAGAAAGGATAAAGAATACCGGCTGCAATCGGCACGCCGAGCAGGTTGTAAAAGAAAGCGAAAAAAAGATTTTGCCGGATATTGCGCATCGTGGCGCGGCTGAGTTTGCGGGCTTTGACGATGCCCCTCAAGTCGCCTTTGATCAACGTCACGGCGGCGCTTTCGATGGCGATGTCTGTGCCCGTGCCCATGGCGATGCCGACGTGAGCTTGCGCCAGTGCGGGAGCATCATTGACGCCGTCGCCAGCCATGGCGACGATTCGTCCTTCGGACTGAAGTTGTTTGACGATCTCCCCTTTCCGGCTTGGCAGCACTTCGGCATGGACCTCGTCGATGCCGAGCTTGTGCGCCACTGCTCCGGCCGTTACCCGGCTATCCCCCGTGAGCATCACGATGCGCACATCGTCATCGTGCAGCTGGCGGATCGCATCGGGCGTCGATGCCTTGATAGGGTCAGCTACGCCGATCAAACCCGCCAGCTTTTTTTCGATCGCTACGAACATAACCGTCTGGCCCTCGGCGCGCAGCGCTTCGGCGCGAGCGCGCAACGCGTCGGTGTTTATTTTTAGCTCATCGAACAATTGCGAATTGCCCAGGGCCATGCGTTTGCCATCGACCATGCCGACGACGCCTTTGCCGGTATACGACTGAAAACCCTGGTCGCGGGCGAGGCTTAATCCACGCTCCTGGGCACCCGCAACAATGGCGCCCGCCAGCGCATGCTCGCTGGCCCTTTCCAGACTCGCGGCCAGTCTTAACAGCTCGGTTTTATCGACGCCCTCCACGGCAACGACGGCGACAAGCCGCGTTTTTCCCTCCGTGAGGGTGCCGGTCTTATCGACGACCAACGTATCCACTTTTTCCAGCACTTCGAGGGCCTCCGCGTTTTTGATAAGCACCCCGGCCGTGGGGCCGCGCCCGGTGCCGACCATGGTCGACATCGGCGTCGCCAAGCCGAGGGCGCAGGGACAGGCGATGATAAGCACCGCTACGGCATTGACTAAAGCGTAGGCTAAGCGCGGTTCCGGCCCCGCTGTCGCCCAGATGATAAAAGTCACAACCGCGACCGCGACCACCGCGGGTACGAAATAGGCGGATACCCGGTCGGCTAATTTTTGAATCGGCGCGCGGCTGCGCTGCGCTTCGCTCACCATACGCACGATCTGCGCCAGCAAGGTATCAGCGCCAACCCGCTCGGCGCGAATTAAAAAACTGCCGGTGCCGTTGACCGTGCCGCCGATGACTTTGCTGTTCTGAAGTTTCTCGACGGGAATCGGCTCGCCGGTTACCATCGATTCATCGACCGCGCTTTGTCCATCGACGACGATCCCGTCAACGGGTATTTTTTCGCCGGGACGCACGCGCAACAGATCGCCCACTTTTACCTGCTCCAGGGGGACGTCTTCTTCGCTTCCGTCCGCGGCGACGCGGCGCGCCGTTTTGGGCGCAAGTCCAAGCAAGGCCTTGATGGCGCCGCTGGTGCGGCTGCGCGCGCGCAGTTCCAGCACCTGACCGAGAAGAACCAAAGTCGTGATGACGGCGGCGGCCTCGAAATAGACGCCGATTTGGCCGCCGTGGCCGCGCAGCGAATCCG
>JBEVIO010000069.1:0-9762 GCA_040510635.1 Binatia bacterium
GGCGCCTGTGCCGACATTCAGTCAGGAGGGCAACCACAGGGGGTTGCCCCTACAAACGACCCGCAACCGAAACACGATGCTGTACATGTTCTGTCATTGGCAGATATCGTCCATCGATTCAAAACGCTTACGACGAAGCGTTATGTCGACGGTGTCAAACAATTTGACTGGAGCCGGTTTGAAAGTCGGCTTTGGCAACGCAATTATTACGAACACGTCGTCCGCAATGAAGGATCGCTTCATCGCATCCGCCAATATATTGGCGACAATCCGGCGCGATGGGAGTTCGATCAAGAAAATCCCTTAGCGATGCAACCTGAGTCGGCGGATGCATGGAGATGAACGTCCACATGACCCGGGTGATCCGCTGATTTGCTCTTCAGAAGTAAAAAATCGTGAGATATCTCGCAGCAATAATTTCGATCTTCGCATTCACGCATCCGTTTGGTTTGGCGGCGCAGATTCCGAAACCCACCACTCTCGCCGAGCTCGCCGTTTACAATGGCCCGGACCGTGAGCAGCTATTGGTCGCGGGCGCGAAAAAGGAAGGTAAGGTGGTTTGGTACACTGCGCTTGCGGGCGGCTCGTATAAAGATCTCGCGCACGGGTTCGAGGCAAAATACGGCGTGCCAGTAGAATCCTATCGCGGCGCGAGCAGAGATCTGATCGCCAAAGTCCTGGCTGAATCACAGGCCAAAAGATATTTGATGGATGTTGCCGAAAGCTCGCCGCCATTGCTCATGCTTATGCGAGCGATGAAACGCCTTACCCCATTCAGCGTGCCGCATCTCGCCAAGTTCTCTGCCGATGCTAAGGAAGACGCTGGCAAGGGGACGGTTTTCTGGGCGACCGATCGAGAGTCCTACATGGGGTTTGCCTACAACAAAGACAAACTCCCGGCGAGCGCGGTGCCAAAAAATTATGCCGGCCTTTTGAATCCGTCGCTCAAGGGCAAGATGGCCTTCGTGACGACGGACACGGGGTCACGCACGGTTGGGGCGATGCTTAGAACTAAGGGGGAAGAGTTTCTCAAGCGATTGCGTGCTCAAGAACTGACGATGCACTCGGTTTCGGCGCAGGCGCTCAACGACATGATCATTTCCGGCGAAGTCGAAGCATCGCCGACGATCTTCCGCAATCACGCGCTGGTTGCGGCGGCGAAAGGCGCGCCGGTGGCTTGGCTGCCGATGGAAATCGTGCCGGCGAGCGCGGGCAGCGCGGGATTGTCGTCGCAAGCGCCGCACCCGCACGCGGCGGTGCTGTTCATCGACTTTCTATTCAGTCCGGACGGACAAAAAATTTTGGAAAGTTATGATTACGGCAGCGCCGTGAAAGAATATGGCTTTAAACGATGGTACATAGAAAAAGGCATGTCGATCGTGGAGCTCGAACGGGAGAGCGACCGATGGGAAAAATCGCTCAGAGATCTTGGCAGGAAATAACAACCGCTTCGGCAGTTCGTTCACAGAAGTTCACATCACAGAGGAGAACGTGCGTGTTAGTTGGATTGGTTCATTGGACAATTTTCTTTTACGTCGGACTGTTTGCGACAGTCCGTCTATCCTTCGCAGCCGGCGAGCCGTTGAAGCTCAAAATTATCTACTCATCGTTTACGGGCGCTTACACGCCGCTCTGGCTTGCCGTCGATGACCTGCTGGGGAAAAAATACGGTTTGGATTTCGAAGCGGTCTACGCCGGCCGGGCACGGCCGCATCAGCTCCTGCTCAGCGGCGACGCGCAGTCTTAGGCATGGCTTCGCCAGTCTGTTCGATCGGCTCAATCGCTAGGCCAAGCGGATCAGCGAGCTGATTGCATCGACGTGCACGACTAAATAAATCACCACGGAAATCAGGCAAAGCGCCAGATAGCCGATCTGGAGCCACTCGGCTCGCTCGATCGTCTTCACGCTGCGCAGGCGCTGCGGCAAGCTCGGAACTAGAGCCAGAGCCTGTTGTCTGAGCATCGGCATGGCCAATAAATCGGAAAGTATATTGTAGCCGTCCATTTCGAGAAAGTTGAAGGGGTAGAGATTGATCAAGGCGCTTTCCCAGAGCGAGATGCCGATGCCGAGCAGCAGCGCCTGTTCGATGCCAGGGCTCGTCGCGTGAGCGCTCAAAATCGCCACGCTGCCCAATACGACTTCGACCATGGGTCCCGCTAAATCGACCGTGACGCGAACGCGCCGGCTCGACATGAAGATGTCGGTCACGTCCGCGTAAAACGTCGGCACGATCCCCTGGAGCAGAAAAAATCCGATCTCGCGCACACGGCGGTCGTAGGCTTTGCAAGCGAGCGCATGGAAGAGCACGTGCAGCAGCGAAACCAATAGCACGGTGGCGAGCATCACGCTCGCCATGAGTACGGGACGCTCTTTGATGAAATAAGCAAAGTTGGCCGCGGTTGGACCGGACCGGAGCGCCAGCGTGAACGCAAAAACCGTGATGGCAACGCTCGCCCAGAAAGTGAGCGGATGAAAGAGCAGAAAACCGCCGCGCTCATAAAGGATCGAACAAAATCGGTCCGCCTGGGGAAGGCGAAAAGACAGGCCGCGCCATTTTTTCAAGCCCCATGCGAAGAAGCGGCTCCAGCGCCGGCCGCTCGCGCCCGCTGGACTAGAGCGCAAATCGATGAGGTATTGCCCTTCGATAACACCGCAGTTGTGAAGCTTTGTGAGCAACCCGCGGATCAGCGCATAGTCGAAGGCGCCGAAGGCAAGATGGAAGTCGCGGGCGATTTCTTCGAGCGAGTGGCGGCCGTCGAAGTATTCCCACAGATAGTATTCCTTCGAGCTCAGCAGAAGATAACTGTCCTGACGAAGATTTTTCAGGACGAAGTGGCGCGCGCCGTCCGCACCGGTCGGCTGCGCGGTGATCTCCCATTCCGTTTGCGGCAACCGCCGCGGTTTGTAAGCCCAGTAGGCGCGGTGGCTGTCGATCTCGAAGATCTGAAATCCCGCTTCGCCGGCGGGTCGGGTCAGCAGCTCGAGCTTCGCTGGATCGGCCATGGAATCATCAAGTAGATTTGCGTCCGAAAGAGACGTGGTCGTTGGTCGGAGAGTATCCGGTAGCCTCCAGGCCCCAACGGATCGCCTCACGGGCCTGCTCATTGGTCGAGCGCAATCGTTCGATGAAGACGGTGACCAGCCGGTAGCAGATCCGCGCGGCCATCTCTGGATAGTCGGCGAGGATTTGTTGGAACGCTTTGCGATCGAGGCGTAGGAGAATCGAATCGGTCTCGGCGTGCGCTGTGGCGGAACGCGGTGCGGCGTCGAAGAGCCCCATCTCGCCAAAAAAATCGCCGCTGCGAAAGCGCGTGAGAACTATATCCACCTCCCCCTGAACATGCTTGCTGATAACGATCTGCCCAGTTTGCACAATATAGAGCGCGTCGGAGTCGCTCGACTCGCGAAATATAACGGCGCGGGCTGAGATTTTTGTTGAAACTAAAAGCGCAGCCAAGGTGGATAAGGCTGGCAGGTCCAAATCCTGAAACAAGGAAAGATTTTTTAAGAAGTCTGGAACCGTCTGCATAACCAATCGTCAGCGAGGTGCAATGCTAACCGCAGCGGCTCTGAAACGCAAGTTTTCGCAGTCGCCCGTGCGCCGCTGCGGGTGGAGCTGGACGTGAGCGCGAAACTGCGCGGCGTTCTGCGCGATGGCGAATCTTTGGAACTGGTTCAGGCCGCCGACGCGTACTTCCTGCGTGGCAGTTGCTCGTCGTGGCTGTACGCCTTGTGGGGCACCGGCTTGAGATCCCAGATGACGCCGATCCAGGAGAGTACTTTCAAAAAATAGTACGTGATATCGATTTCCCACCAGTAAAATCCCTGACGGGTGCAGCCCATATGCTTGTGGTGATTGTTGTGCCAGCCTTCCCCCAAAGTTATCAGCGCCAGCCAAAAATTGTTACGGCTCTCGTCGCCCGTTTCGTAGCGCTTCCAGCCGAATAGATGCGCCAGAGAGTTGATGCTGGCAGTGGCGTGAAACAGCATGGTTGTGCTTAGTACAAATCCCCAAACAAACAGTTGCAAGCCCGTGACGCCGAGAGCCGGCAAGGTATACTCCAACCAGAGCCCGCAGAGATAGACGCCCAGACCTAATGCAACTGGAATCGCCTTATCGAAGCGGTTGAGCCAAACCAACTCAGGAAAGCGCGCGAAATCCTTGATCCGCTCGTATTGGGTGGCGTAGTAGCGGGTGCACATAAACCAGCCCGCGTGAGAGCGAAAAAAACTATAATGAATCGGCGAGTGCGGATCGTCCGGGGTATCCGATTCGCGATGATGATTTCTGTGATTGGCGGCCCACCAAAGCGGACCGCGCTGCGCCGACGAAGCGCCTAAGAGAGCAAATAAGAACTGCGCCGGGCGCGACGTTTTAAACGTACGGTGGGAAAAATAGCGATGATAGATTCCAGTGATGGCAAACATCCTGACGACATAAAGCGCGATGCCCGCGCAAACGGCGGTCCAGCTCCAGCCGACGACAAAGATGCCCAGGCAACCCAAGTGCAAAATGACAAAAGGTAAGCAGCGGATCCAGTTGACGCGGTCGATATCGCGGATCCTTCCTAGCACGCCCGCGGCGTGATAGTCGGCATCGAACCATTGGATCAAGCAGGAAGCTATCAGATTTACAGATTTTTGTTTCATTAGCCTCGGCACCTTATCATGAAGATAGCGTTCCTTCAATCGTTTTGTGGTGAAAAAACGATTATTTAACGTGCTTGGCGCTGGCAATTTTGCGTTTCTCGCGGTGTCAAGTGGTCCAATGTTGTCGTCGACAACATTTTAATGCGAAATCCGTGTCTACCTTGACCCGTGAAGACGCAGGGTGACTTCAACAAGCTATCAAGCAACCGCTTGCGGCATTGTTATGATTTTCTTGACACTTTCTAGGGTGCGGTGATAAGAGGCGCGCAGAGATCGGCTTCTTTGTTTACGCTCCATGCTCTCGTTTATCGGCCATCGGTCAACGTTTGAGGAGGTGTAATATGGCGTACACGGTCAAGAAAGTGAACGTCTGGGCAGGAGAGATCGCCGATCGTCCCGGCGGATTGGCGAGCACGCTTGCGGCGCTGCAAGCGGCAGGCAGCAATATCGAATTCATCGTTGCCCGCCGTGCTTCCGATAAGCCGGGCACGGGAGTGGTTTTTTTATCGCCGATCAGCGGCGTGAAGCAAAAAGGGGCTGCACAGCGGGCTGGACTCGCCACGAGTGAAAGCCTGCATTCCGTGCGTGTGGAAGGACCGGACCGCGCCGGTTTGGGGGCGAAAATGGCCGATGCCCTCGCTACCGAAGGCATCAACCTGCGCGGCATTTCAGCCGCCGCGCTCGGTCGGCGCGCTGTTTCTTATTTCGCCTTCGACAGCGCGACTGACGCGGACGCTGCGGTGCGCGCCTTGAAGAAGACGCTGAAGTAGAATCAAAAAGCGGCCTGGGTCGAGCAGCTTGCTGTCGGATTAGTGTCTCGATCGGGGATAAAGTTCCTCGCCTTCCTGTGAAGTAAGTCGTTATGCCGGTTGACCGGGCTCGGCCCGGCAGCCAACTTCGTTTGGCGCGAAACTGGATTTCTGTCTGTGCGGGAGCCGAAGATCACTCGGCTTTAGGGAGAGCACGGTGCGCCGGGACTAGAGATCCATTCTCCGTTTCGGACCCCAGCCAACTGTGGATATGTCGAAAAGGTTGCCATCGGGATCAGAGCCGCGCCCCTCGGCGTAGGTGGCTTCGCGCTCCTTGGGCGCGCCATCGGGGTAGACTTCGTTGATGCGCTTGGAAATTTCCTTGTTGTCTTCGACGTGAAAACCGAAATGATAGAGGCCTGGTTGATGGCCGGGTTCTTTGGGATCCGTGGCATTCAATATGGCGAGATTGACTTCGCCGTCGGAAAGATGCACGGAGCCGTTTTTGGTCCGATACATTTCAGTCATCTCGAATACCCGTTTATAAAAGTCGGCGAGTTTGTCGGGCTGATGCGTGAGGATAGCGAGATGACGAAGCTTTGGCATAACGTGCCTCCTTGCTGAGTCGAATTAGAAACCAGCGCTATCACTCACTTTAAAGGCTGTCAACGAACGTTCGCGCCACGACAAAGCGCCGTTTCCGCGACGAGCCAAAATCGGTCGTCGTGATTCGATCCAACTGTCATCAAATCTCGCTCAGGTGGCGCGCCATACGCTCGCGCCCTGAAGCATCGGGCAGCGGTCCGTGCATAGCCTGCATGTTGTCGACTAAATGCTCGACTTTGGCCGTTGCCGGAATCGCGCAGGTAACGGCCGCATGAGAGATAACGAATTTTAAGAAAAACTGTGCCCAGGTCGCGCAACCGATTTCTTTCGACCAGGGCGGCAGAGACTTGCCGCGCACTTTGTTAAACAGCGAACCGGCGGCGAGCGGCCGGTTCACGAGCACGGCGAGTCGTCTTTCGAGCGCCAGAGGCAGGAGGCGTTTTTCCGCTTCGCGTTCCGCGATCGAGTAGTTGAGCTGGACGAAATCCAATTCTTCGTTGGCGAGCACGCGCGCGAGATCGTCGTAGGCGCTTGCGGTGTAATGGGTGACGCCGATGTAGCGAACTTTGCCCTGTTCTTTCCAGCTTCTCAGGGTTGCGAGATGCGAGCGATAATCGACCAGATTGTGAACTTGCAGCAGATCTATTCGTTCGGTGCGCAGGCGTTTGAAAGATTCTTCCATTTGCCGTATCCCGGCGTCGCGCCCGCTAGTCCAAACTTTGGTCGCAAGGAAAAGTTTCTTTTGCACGACGAGCTCGGTGGCGAGGTCGCCGGTGACGCTTTCGGATCTGCCATACATCGGCGAAGAGTCGACGACGCTTCCGCCCAGGCGGACGAATTCGCGCAAAACTTCTTTGAGCGGCGCACGGGCGGATTGGGTCGCGCCCACGTCGAAGGTTTGCCAGGTGCCGAGACCGATGGCCGGCAACATCTCGCCGGTTTTCGGGATGGGCTTGCGAACGATGGAATCCGCCATGACATATTCTCCTGCAAATGCGAGGACGCCGGCGCCGAGCGCAGCTCGTAACAAATCGCGCCGCGACATGCGGTCAGAATGAATAGACATCATCTCGGCGAACGCACCGGTTCTCTATCCGCGCGTTTATGTCTCAGCCTTATCATATGCCCATTTTATCTTCCGGCTTGCGCGGCGATTCTTTGACGCGCGGAATGCCGCGCCAATCGCCCGACATCCAGAATTCGGTCAGACTGCCGAACACGCCGAGCGGAATCGAGAGAGCCATGATGAAGTACCACAAATTATCGCCGTAGTCGCCGAGAAACGACATGAGGGTGGCGACGATTTTTGCCGCGCCGCCGCCGAAGATCGCGCCCATAAAAAGTCGCGTCATCCGTTGTATCCCGTATTGGGTGGCGTAAATGCCCCACAGAGCGCTGATGAAAAAAGCCAGAAAAGGCGCCAAACAAAACGCGAAGATCGCCCCGGCTTCCCGGCCGCGCAAAGAGGTCTCTTCGAGTTTTTCTTCTTCGGTCTGGCTGCCGACGCGAATGTCGCCGCGGACCACGCGCAGGAGATAATGGACGGCGCCATGAATCCCAAGATCCGGTCTTAAGCCGTCCCAGTAAAGTGCCACTTGGGCCTGGAGCTTCTCACTCGCGACCGGCTCGGGAAGCAGTGCCTGCAACTGCGTGCCGGCATGAAAGGCGACTTGTCGTTCCTTGCGCGCGACAACGAGTAGAACGCTTCGTCGCCGCTGGACATCGTCGAGAGGCAAGGCGGCGAATGCGGCGCGCGCGAACTTTTCGATGTCTTCGCCATCGAGAGATTTGACAGTTAACACCACGACGTTGTTGGCGGTCTCGGTTTTGAAACGGTGCAGGCGTTGATCGAGATCGTCCAAGCTCGCCGGTGGAAACATTCCCGCCGAGTCATTGACCGACGACTGAAGCGGTGGAATGTCGAGGGCGAGTGCCCTGTCGGCGATAAAAAGGCTGAACAAAAGAGCGAAAAGAAAAATCATCTTTATTTCACGAGCCCCCGGCGCGCCCGCCGCTCGAGGTCGGCGATCTCCGACGGGCTCAATGGAAAGCCGAACTGCTCGTTGCGCATGCGCAGGCGCTGACATGAGACTTCGCAAATAATTTCCGTTGCGCGTTTAAACGACCCTTCAGTTCTGACCAATGCCGCGAGCGCGCGCCGGCCGCTATCTTTGTGTCCGACTTCGTCGCGCAAAATCTCGTGAAACACTCGGGCGATCTTTCCTTGGATGCCGTTTTTCCGAAGCTTGCGGCAAACCTGATACAGCGCGCCCCCACCGCCTTCCGTGAGCGTGATCGCGGCGCGCTCCAATTCTTCGTCGCGCCGTTTCATTTCACCGGCGGTGATTTTCTCCGAGCCGTGCAGAAGCCCGGCGTAGCTCTTGGAATATTTTGCCCGCACCTTGGCGAGCTTGCGATCTTGCGGCAGCCAAGTGAGATCGCGCGGGGTGATTTTCTTGCCGCAGATTTCCTGGAGAAGGTCCATGACCAGACGCGCGTGCTTGGTTTCATCCGCCAGCTTCTCGGTCAGCTCGGTGTAATCATGGCGGTCGATGCCGCGGTCGATATTAGGATGGAGCGCGGCCAGCGCGGCGACGATCGGCTTGATCGCGGAATACTCTTTGAAGCCCTGCGCCTTGAGCCAGCGCACGTGCTCATTGGCGCGCCGTGGTTTTATGAAGAAAGCGCGCACCACCTGCGCTTCCGCCCGGCGAAAATCGGCGGCCAGCTTGATTAGTTGCGCAATCGGTCGATCATTCATTTTGCTGGTTAAATTTATCCGGGCGGGACCGGGACCACCGTGCCGCAGTTTTTGCAGGTGCGCAGCTTCTCGTCGCTGGAAAACTTCTGGTAGACCTGCCCCACGGGATCGGCGCGGTAATCGCCGACCTCGACGGCGGTTTCATAAACTTTCTCGCCACACTTATTGCAAAACCATTTGAAGTGGTCGATTTCTCCAGCCCGGCGCTTGCGTTCAAAGACGATGAACCAGGAATTGGGTTCAAGACGCGGCGAGTGCGGCACGCCGGCAGGGCAGAGGAGAATTTGGCCCGCTTTTATGTCCGCGGTTTGTTCTTGGCCGTCGGGCGCTCGATAGACCAGGTGCTGCGTGCCGGTCAGTTGCAACGTCACTTCGTCCGCCGGGTCGATGTGAAAGTCCCAGCGCTCCTTGCGACCGCTACTCAAAAACGCAATCGACTCAGAATCTTGCCACAAAACGCGGCGGCCTTTGCCTTCGGCTTTGACGTCTTCGATGACGTTCTTGAGATCGATAGGGATTAGCTCTTTCATGAAGTGACTATAACGCCAACGAAACGTCGGGGGCAACCGCGATCTAGGGACCTACAGACGATCAGAATGTGTGAGCATCTTCAGGCGAGATTCTTCACTTCGTCAGACTGTGTGAAAACTCCCTCGGAGCCCTTCGACGTCGCTGCTATGTGGATGTCAAGCCAATAACCCGCGAAGGCTCTTAGTTCTTCTCCTATGACTTTTTCTCCCTACCCACCCAAGAGAGACTCGCTGCTATACGTGGCACGGCACGGAGCCGTCACACTGACTTGCGATGCGCCCTCTAAGGGACTACGCCCCGGGATCTCTGTCTCAAGGCTCGAACCTTCAGCAGATCTTTTCTCCTGGTACTCGCCGTCGTCGAGTCGTTCCCTGGGGCACAGTCTCCTCTTGGGTCAAAGGAGCCGATTGAACTTTTTCTCTGATCTCGTAAGGTCTTTGTTTCATCAACACCACCGCGGCCCG
>JBEVIO010000070.1:0-3667 GCA_040510635.1 Binatia bacterium
TCGGCGCGGCAAAACCTCGGTTCGCGTGATCGTCGAGATGAGCCGTAAGATTGGCATTCGCTACCTGTCGCTGTACGCATTTTCGACCGAGAACTGGTTTCGACCCCATGATGAAGTCGATGCGCTCATGGGACTCTTGGAGCATTATCTGGCGGTTGAGCAGGCCAAAATGATGCGTTACGGCATTCGCCTGACGGCGGTCGGAGACCGATCTCGGTTACCGAGCAATGTTCGCTCCATTTTAGAAAAGGTCATCGAGCTCACGCGCGATAATCGGCGTATGACCGTGATTCTGGCGTTGAGTTACAGCGGCCGCGACGAGATCGTACGCTTGATCCAACAGATCGCGCGTGAAGCGCGCGCTCAGGAGCTAGACCCCGATCAGATCGACGAAGAGAGCGTGGCGGCGCGCCTCGATACCAACGGGGTGCCGGACCCCGATCTTTTGATCCGCACCAGCGGTGAAATGCGCATCAGCAATTTTTATCTCTGGCAGATCGCCTATAGCGAATTATACGTGACGCCGACGCTATGGCCTGATTTCCGCGAAAGGGAATATCTTCAGGCTCTGCTCGACTACCAGCGGCGGCGGCGCAGATTCGGCCGCACAGACGAACAGCTCAAAGACATCGTCTCTCGTTCGGTGGAGGCTGGTGGACGCCGATCTTAGCTCGAGAGTCGCGACCGCGGCGGTCGGAGTACCGTTGCTGGTGTTGCTGGTCGGTTGGAGCCCGCCGTGGCTGTTTTCCGCAGTTTTTTTTATTTTGACGTTCGTCGGGTTGCGAGAATACTTTGCCATGGCCTTTCCGCGTCGGTGGAAGGACCAAGGGGTGGGCATAGCTTTTGGCGTTTGTTTATCTGGCGCCGTGTTTCTCGCCGACCGATTTGATCCCGTGGTCTGGATCGATGTTGTGCTGCTGGTTGGATTCTCAGCCTATCTTTTCGGCTCCGGGCAATTGCCGGATCGCTTCAACCGCCTCTTAATTGCGTTGCTCGGTGGATTTTATGTTGGATACTTTTTCCCTCATTGGATTTTATTGTTTCATTATCCGCATGGACGGGCCTGGGTGTTCTGGGTTTTGTCCGTGATTATGATAGGCGATACCCTGGCATACTTTGTCGGCCGGCGTTTCGGTGGACGCAAGCTTATACCGGAACTGAGCCCTGCAAAAACGGTCGCAGGCGCATGTGGGTACCTGGTCGGTGGAATGAGCGCAGGAATTATCGGTCGAATGTTCTATCTCCAATCCCTCGGCTGGATCGAGACCCTCGCGCTGGCGTTGGCATTGAGCATCTTAGGACAGATCGGTGATCTCTTCGAGTCATGGATTAAGCGAATTTTTGCCGTCAAAGATTCGGGCCATTGGCTGCCCGGGCACGGGGGCATCCTTGACCGGCTCGATAGCTTGATTTTTCCCGCGGTATTTACGACGGCCTATCTAAGGGTGTTTCACACGTGAAAACAATCGCCTTGCTCGGCTCCACGGGCTCCATCGGTGTCAGCACGCTGGCGCTGGTGCGCGAGTTTCCCGAGCGGTTTCGAGTGCATGGCATGGTCGCTGGACAAAACTTGATGCTGCTTGCCAAGCAGATCAAAGAATTTTCGCCCAATTGTGTCGCCATCCGCAATGAACAGGATGTGCCTCGGCTGCGCCGCCTGCTCGGCAATCACAAGGTTGAAATTTTGTGGGGTGAATCCGGCGCGTCGACCGTCGCCTCCTCAGCCGAGGTCGACGTGGTGCTGGCCGCAATCGTCGGCGGAGCGGGACTCATGCCATGTCTCCAAGGAGTTCTCGCCGGTAAAGAGATTGCGCTCGCAAACAAAGAAGCGCTGGTCATGGCCGGAGAACTGTTCGTCGACGCCGCGAAGCAAAGAGGCGTGCGACTTTTGCCGGTCGATAGCGAGCATAGCGCAGTGTTCCAATGTTTGCAGGGCAATCACCGCGCCGAGGTCGATAAAATTATTCTCACTGCATCGGGTGGTCCGTTTCTGCGAACCCCGTTGAGCCAACTGGATAAGGTCAGCGTTGCGCAAGCCTTGAAACATCCCAACTGGAAAATGGGACAAAAGATCACCATCGACTCGGCGACGATGATGAACAAGGGCCTGGAAGTCATTGAAGCCCGTTGGGAGTTTGATATGCAGCCCGACCGCATCGACGTCGTCATTCATCCTGAGAGTGTGGTGCATTCGATGGTGCGCTATCAAGATGGCTCGATCATCGCTCAACTCGGCATTGCCGATATGCGTATTCCCATCGCTTATGCGCTGGCATTTCCGCATCGGCTCGAAGGCAGTTGGCCGCCGCTGGATCTTAAGCGCCACGGGCAACTGAACTTTATGCCGCTGGAAAAAAGACGTTTTCCAGCGTTGTCCCTCGCCTACGCTGCGTTACGCGAGGGTGGCACCATGCCAACTGTGCTTAACGCGGCCAATGAAGTGGCGGTCGCGGCTTTCTTGGATCGCCGGATAGGATTTCGCGAAATTCATCGTATAATTACCCGGACGATGCATAAACATAGGAATCGGCGCGCGACGGAAGTGGGAGAAATCTTGGAAATAGACCGTTGGGCCAGAGAAAAAGCCTCGTCCTGGATCCATTAGCCGGCGCCGAAGGAGATATCAATGGAAAATCTAATCTATTCAGTCGGGGCAGCGATCATCGGACTCGGCTTGCTCATCGTTTTTCACGAGTTCGGTCACTTCTTGTTGGCGAAGCTATCCGGTGTAGGGGTTTTAACTTTTTCGGTGGGCTTCGGTCCCAAGCTTTGGGTCAAGAAAAAAGGCGAAACCGAGTACGCGCTCAGCGCCTTTCCACTCGGCGGCTACGTCAAGATGGTCGGCGAAGACCCCGATGAAGAAGTGCGCCCGGAAGACGTAGAAAAATCCTTCGCGCATAAAAGCCTGCTCAAGCGCATCGCGATTGTGATCGCGGGACCGGGATTCAATCTGCTGCTGGCGCTATTTCTACTCATGATCGTTTTCACCTTCTACGGCGTGCCGGTCATGTCCACGCAGGTCAGCGGCGTCGAGAAGGGCTCACCGGCCGAACGCGCGGGGATTGCTAAGGGTGACCGGATTATCGCCATTGACGGCGAACCGGTCAAAGAATGGGACGAGCTTTCAAAAACCATAAAAGCGAGCGGCGGCAAGCCGCTCAATCTGCAGATCAGCCGGGGTAGTGAAACGGTTAGCTTGACCGTGCAGCCGATCCAAAAAGAGGGCCGCACTGTTTTTGGCGAACGCAAAGACGATTGGATGATCGGTATCGGGAGTCAAGTTTCGATCGAGAAGGGCAATCCCGGTTTAGCGGTGGTACGAGCTTTTTATCAAACTTACGATTATTCAAAATTGACGCTAGTGGCGTTGTTCAAAATGATTTCCGGCGATGTCTCACCGCGTAATATCGGCGGCCCGATCCTCATCGCGCAGATGGCCGGTCAACAAGCGCAAGAGGGGCTCGGCAGCTTCCTCGCTTTCTTGGCGGTTTTGAGCATCAATTTGGGCGTGCTCAATTTATTGCCGGTGCCAGTGTTAGACGGTGGCCATTTGCTGTTTTTTCTGGTCGAGGCGGTGATCCGTAAGCCGGTCTCGGTCAAATATCGTGAAATGGCCCAACAAGTCGGTATCTGCCTCCTGGCGCTGTTGATGATTTATGCCTTCTAT
>JBEVIO010000071.1:0-3369 GCA_040510635.1 Binatia bacterium
AGTTGATAAGTTCTATTTCGCTGTTGCGCGTGGGAAGGATTCGCGGAGATGAGCTTCCGTGATCGGATGTTAACTTGAGCGCGTCGCGTTGACGCCGCCCGGCTTCTTGAATCGCCGCGAGTGCTTGCCCCAGTCGCAGCCGCAGGTTTTGCAATACCACTCGGTCATGCCTTCCCATTCTTCGCGGTCGGCGAGAATCGCTTTGCCGGCCTGTAAGGCGCGTTGAATCTCCAACGTGGCGACGCCATGGATGACCGGAATCACCGATGCGCTTCCACACTCGGGACAGATTGGGATGCGCTTCGCTGCTTTCTTTTTTGCTTGTTTGCGCGGCATGGGTATTGGTGCCTACCGAAGCTCATTTCATATAGCTACGTTCGCGGTAGAAACGTCTGGCTCCCGGATGGAGCGGCACGTTGAACGGGGCTTCTTCGTCGTTGGCGCAGAGTTGGCGCATGTTGATCGGTTTGAAATTGTCGCTGGGGATCGACTTGCGGCGCTTCTCGATGGCTTCACAAATCGCGTACGCGACATCGTTGGGCAAATCCGCATGCACGAGCATGGGCCAGCCGCTGAAATCGACGGTAGCAACATCGCCGGTCATTCCTTTGAAGCGTGATTTCGGCACGACCGAAGTTTGATAGCCCATCGCTGTCAAGCGTCGCAGGACTTGACCTTCGATCGGCAGATAAATGAATCCGCTGTCGACCGCCGTCTGGCCCCAGCTGTTGATGCCTTCATCGAAGACGGCGTTTACTGTGCCGTTTTGAATCGCATCGCGCCGGTCGGGGTGGCTCGGGCGCGGCACCGAGATTACTTTGCCACCCCATTTTTTTAGATCCGCCAGGGTGAAGCCGGCCGCTTTCATGACCGCTATCACCGTGAACATCGTCGGGCTGGCGGCGATCATTTCCTTTGCGGTCACGTTCGTCGAGAGCCGCAAAGGAAAGCGATCTTCTTTTATTTGAGCAAGGGAGGTAATGCCGGTGGACTTGTGCACGGCGAAGCCCATGACATCGTAGGACGGAAAGGTTGCGATCACGCGCAGGCGCAGTCGCTTCTTAAATGGACCGGTGCCGCGGTAGGCAAGAGTGGCTGCGACCGATGGATTGACCCAGGCGAGCGTATACTTGCCATCGGCGACGCCTTTGAGTTCGGCGAAGCTGTCGGCGGCGAAGGAAAGCGGGACGCTGTTGGAGCCGTCGCGGTTTGCTGAGAGTAGTTTGAATTCCAACTCATGACCGACGCGCGACTCGGTTTGCAGCGCTCGTTCGGCGGCGCGAGTGGTTTGGAATGAGAGGGAAGTCTCATACATCGCTGCGGCGATTTCGAGCAGACCTTTAGCGCGTTGGATTTTTGCGTTGTAGCGTTTCTCGGTCATCTCGTGCTGTGTCTTTCAGGCTTGTTGTTCCGACGAGGAGCCCTTCGACTGGCTCAGGGCGAACGGTCAAATAATTGATTTACACGCAGTGAGATCTGCTCGTGGTGAGGCAGCCTGACCAAAATAGCTGCCAAAGCCGGTCAAAAATCTTAGATCGTCTTTCTGATTTCTTTGGCCACGTCGACGAGCAGCTTTGCTTTGGCGTTCGCCAGTTCGCGGCCGATCGTCATCAAACCGCAATCCGGCGCGAGCCAGAGATTTTGCGGCTCGATATATTTCAGTGCCGTGCGCACACGCTCGACAACGGATGCCACCGAGGGCACTGGCGTGTCGCTCGGATCGACGCAGCCGAACATGATGATTCTACCTTTGGCTACAGCCAACACCGCGGGGTCGAAGTTGCTGCGCGTGAACTCGACGCCGAAGCCACCGATTTTGGTTTTCATCAACTCTTCGAGGAGTTCCGGGTACTCGTATTCGTGTTGCGTTCCGGCGCCGCCGGGATAACCGTAGCAGAGGTGAACCACGGTGGGAATGTTTATCCCTTCGAGGCAGCGGTCGAGGGCTTTTGCGCCGTAAGCAAAGACCTTCTCGTGATACCGCGTCATCGCTGGCTCGTCGATTTCCAAGACGTCGCATCCCGCCGCCTGCAAGTCGCGCAGCTCTTCATTGAGTGCCGCGGCAACGTCCATCGCCGTGGTGGCTTCATCCTTATAAAATTCATCGAGAGTGCTATCGATCACCGTCATCGGCCCCGGCACGTCCATCTTGATCGGTTTGTCTGTCTGCGCTTTGGCGAAACGGAGGTCGTCGACGATCGCGGGCGCGCGTCTTTTTATTTTGCCGACGATCCGCGGCACCGGACGCGGCAGCTCACGGCGGCGATAAATCTGTTTCACTGCTTCGTGTTTGAGATCGATACCTTCAAAGGCGGCGAGGATATGATTAATAAAGCCGGTCCGGCGTTGTTCGCCGTCCGAAAGCAGGTCTAAACCGATTCGCTCCTGGGTGCGGATGCTCAGCGCGGTCGCGTCGTCCTGCGCTTCCTTTAGGCCCGCGCCTTCCAGCCGGAAAATCGCCCGGCTCCGGTCGGTCTGTGCGAGCCAAGTGGGCCGGGGAAAACTGCCGATCGTCGTTGCGGCGATGGATGGAAGTTGCATGGATTCACCTCTGAAAGAAATTTGACTCTGGCTATATATCCCTGGGCCGGGAAAGACAAGGAAGATTGAGACGGAACTGATAATGAAGAATGGACAATCGTGAATTTGGCATGAGAAAGGATCTGCGCAAGCTCAGATGCGCTAGAATTTGTTAGAATCATGGCACAACTCTCATATTTTCTTTCCCAGCAGGCGATAAAAAAGCGCGGTAGTCACTATTAATGAAACGGCGGCGGTGAGCGCGAGACCGAGCGAAGCGCCAAAAAGGGTTGCCGAAGTGCCCAGGACGATGGAACCGATGGAGCGCATGCCTTGATCGAGATTGAATACGCTCATCACCCGGCCCATGAGATTGCGCGGTGCTTCGATCTGAATGATGACCCGGCTGATCGTGCGGAAACTTACCTGACCTGCGCCGACGAGAGCGAGGAGCGAAACGGACAGCCAAAAGATTGGCGATACGCAAAATAGCATGAGAAAAATCGGCGTCGTCGTGGTCGTCACCCACAGCAACATGGCGCGATTCCACCGTTCGCCTACCGAGGCCAGAAAGCTGAGCGAGGCGATGCCGCCCAATCCCGGCGCTGCCATCAATAGACCCAACCCCTCGGGACCGACCTCCAGCACTTCCTTGGCGAATACCGGCAGAAAACTCTGGTAAGTGACGATGAACACGGCAAAGGTGTAGGCGGCGACGATGCTGCTCAGGATCACCGGCTCGTGCCAAACGTAGTGAAAGCCTTCTTTGAACTCACGCAAGAAATTTTCTTCTCGCTTTATCGGTGCTTCCTTTTTGGGGTGCAGGAACAGCATGCCTACGCCGGCGAT
>JBEVIO010000072.1:0-7689 GCA_040510635.1 Binatia bacterium
CTCGCGGCTCATCCAACAAAATCAGTTGGCCGTCTTTGAGCAAAGCGATGCGCGTGCCGAGCACGAAGGCTTCGGCGATATCGTGGGTGACGAAAATCATCGTCTTTTTTAATTCCTGTTGCAGCGTCTTGAACTCCCGTTGAATTTCGCGCCGGGTGATCGGATCGAGCGCGCCAAACGGTTCGTCGAGCAGGATCACCGGTGGATCGGCGGCGAGCGCCCGCGCCACGCCGATGCGCTGGCGTTGCCCCCCGGATAGCTCGCGCGGGAATCGCGCCGCAAAACGATCGGCGTCTAAGCCGACCATCGTCAGTAAGGCGCGCGCCCGTTGGCGAATTCGTTCCGGGGCCCAACCTTCCAAACGCGGCACGACGCCGATGTTCTCCTCGACGCTCAAGTGGGGAAATAGACCGATCTCTTGAATCACGTAGCCTATACGCCGGCGCAGCCGAATCGGGTCCCATTCAATAGTAGGCTTCCCCTCGACGCGCAGTTCCCCCGCCGTCGGATCGATCAGCCGGTTGATCAACTTCATCGTCGTCGTCTTGCCGGAGCCGCTTCGCCCGAGGAGCACCAGCGTTTCGCCCGACTGAACGCACAGACTTAAATTCGACAGCAGAGTCCTGCCGTCCGGCAGCGTAAAGCTGACATCACGAAACTCAATGGCCGTTTGATCGTCGGTCATAGCCATATTTTTATGAACCCAGGTCGCTTCATGAATCATTTTCTTTTATAGTCTCTCAACGCATGAAACAAGAAACAGCCGCGAACATCTTTGCCGCCGGCGAGCGCGATCGCTGGCACACAAGCGAACCGGGGATATGGTCGGTCCATGGCGCCGACTTGGACTCGATTCCGGCACAATCCATTTTAACGACCCTGTGGGACCAGCCGCGCTGGCTGGAGGCATATCACCTCTACGATCAGCGCGGCTCCGAGCTCTTCGAGCAGATTTGCGAATTGCCGGAGTACTATCTCACGCGTACGGAAAACGCGATCCTCGAAACTCATGCGCGCGACATCATCGCCTGCGCGCCGGTGCGCTGCATCGTCGAGCTCGGCGCCGGCTACAGCAAGAAAACAGTTCACTTGCTAACCGAACAATTGAGCCAACGCGGCTCGAGCATCTTCGCGCCCATCGACGTGAGCGCGGCGGGATTGCGCGCCTCGCGGGACGCCGTGAGCGCGGCTTTTCCTGCAGTTACTTTTCATGGTTTGCATGCGCGCTACGAGGACGGCTTCAGCGCGATCGATAAAGACTTGCCGACCTTGTTTGTCTTTTTGGGCAGCACTATCGGTAACTTCAACCATACCGACTTTCCCCGTTTCTTCCGCGCGCTTTCAGCCGCCATGGGACCCAATGACTATCTCTTGCTCGGCGCCGACCGGGTCAAATCCGTCAAGATCCTCGAAGACGCGTACAACGATAGTCACGGCGTCACGGCGGAATTCATTCTAAACGTGTTCGGCAACATCAACCGCTTGCTCGGCAGCAACTTCGAGCGCGGCAAAATGCGCTACCATTCCTGGTTCAATCCCGAATGGCGACAGATCGAAATGTATGCCGTCGCCAACGAATCGCACGAGGTCCGCTTCCCGCGCGTGCCCACCGCGTTCCAATGGCAAAAGGATGAACAGATTCTCGTCGAAATCAGCCGCAAATTCGATCCGCTCCGCCTGCAAGAGCAACTGCGCTTCTTTGACCTCGGCGCGGTCGAACACTTCACCGATCCACGCGAATGGTTTTCGGTCCTGTTGTTAAAAAAAGAAAGTTAGGCAGGGCGAATCCGCGCCACCGCAGCGCCGTGGGGCAAATCCTGGAGGGCAATGGGGCCACGCAGTTGGCGCAGCGCAGCGGCAAAGTAGTCGCCGGAATAACGGCCCGCCTGAGCCTCGAACGCGCGCGGCAGATGGAGCCACGGAATCGCCGGGTTCACGTGATGGATACCGTGAAAATTGAAATTCAAAAGTAGTTTAGTTAATGGCGCCGCGAGTCGTAGATTCTTGGCGTAAAAAATGTCGCTCACCGGGGTTTCGTAATGATAAACATTGTCGAGAAACGAGATCAGAAAGCCGCGCGCGAGCAATGCCAAAAAAAGCAGCGGCCAGTGCGCGCCGTAGCCGTAAAACGCCAGCGCTAGCAACATCAGCGTTGCCGCCCCGTCGAGCCGGATTTCGCGCAGCGCCTCTCGCCCGAGCCAATTTTCCAGCAGTAGCGCACTCACGCTAGTGGCGGCGATATAGCGATCTTTAAATCCCCGGAGCAAGCGGCGCGGTAACAGAAAAAAAATCGGGCTGAGAATCTCGACCAGGTAAAGCCCGAGAAAAATCTGGAAGTAATAACCCGGCGCGGCGGCGCCATGCGTGCTCTTGGCGCGATCGTAGTACTCCGTGCCCTCGAGCGGCAAGCGGTTCAGTTTATGGTGCAGTAAATGGCTCATCCGCAAAATCCGAAACGGCGAGCCGAACAGCATAGCGAGAACACGGCCGAAAAAAACATTCACTTGGCGGCGCGGATGAAACAGATCGTGAATGGCCTCGTGGATCAGACTCCAAAACGGGTTGGTTAAAAGCGCCGCGGGTAAAAGCGTCCATGCCCAAACGCGATTCCCGGGCAACAGCCAGAACGGCAGAATGAAAAATTGATAGAGATTCAACGCCATGTAAAAGCCCGCCAGGCCGAGATTGATTAAGCTGGGGATCACGCCCCTACGATTGACATCGGCGATGGATGTTGGCGGCGCCGTCAAAATTGCACCCCCACCGCTTGCCTTAAAGGTGTCAAGCTCAAGAGCACGACGACGCCGAAGCCGGCGATGATGGCGCCGGAGACGCGATGCACCCAGAGGAGAAAGCGCAGATTAAGTTTATTGTGAAACGTCGTCAGCGCGATAAACAATCCGACCCACCAAAGAGCGGAACCGGTGAATACACCGCCGGTAAGGGTGACCGCAGCGACGTAACGCCCTTGCAGGCTCGGCACGTGCCAGCCGGCGTAAATCGCGACGAAAGAGAGAATCGTCATGGGATTAGATAGGGTCAGCAAAAACGTCGTCACGTAAGCGCTCAGCAGCCCGTTAACGTTATTCACCGGCGCCTGCGACGCCGGTTCGGTGCGGTAAATTTTACAACCTAGATAACAAAGAAATATACCGCCGACCAAGCGCAGGGCCAGTTGATGCTCGACGAAGAGCCCGGAGATTAAAGAAATGCTGAGCGCGGCGATGCCCGCCGCCAGCGCATCAGCCGTCGCTACCCCCAAGCCGGAAAAAAAACCGCACTGCGGCCCGAGCATCAAAGCGCGATTGATGCACAACAATCCGAGCGGTCCGACCGGCACCGCAACGACCAGCCCGATTAAGATTCCCTCGATGAAGAGATAGATCGTCATTAGGTGCAGCGGTTAGAAAGTTCTAGCGGGCGCAACGAAATCCGATATTATGATGCCCCGAGCGAAAGTTGCGCGAGACCTGCCGACCCCGATGCGTCGTCGTCAATTCTTCCGCGCGCGAATCTTGGCCGCCTCCTCTTGTGCCGCGCACCTGCTCCCGTGTCAAGTCTTCGCGGCCGTCGGCCGCGTTGTACGGATACGGCAGATACGCGCTGCTCACCCACTCCCAACCGTTGCCAGCCATGTCCAAGACTCCGTAGGGGCTCGCGCCTTGCAAAAAACTGCCGACGTCGCGAAAATTATTCCAGCCCGCGTTGAAATGAGCGCGAGTTCCGTCCGGCAGCTCATCGCCCCAGGGATACTTGCGCGCGTCGGCGCCGCGCGCGGCTTTCTCCCATTCCGCTTCGGTCGGCAGGCGCTTTCCGAGCCGAGCGCAATACGCCAGCGCACCGAACCACGACGCTTCCACGACCGGTCGATTCTCGTGCCCGGGGTCGGCGCGCCACTTACCGTCGCGGCGATGCACGCGAGCATCGTCATCCTCTACATCGTAATATTTTTCCCCGCGCGGACCTTGAGGTCCAATGCCGTTGAGAAATTCGGCGAATTGCCCATTGGTTATCTGATTGCGATCGATCAAAAATTCTCGGAGATAAATTTTGTGCCGCGGTCGCTCGTCCTCCGGCCCGTTGTCGCTGCCCATGAAAAAATCCCCTGCCGCGATGCGAACCATGCTGTCGGTATTTCCTTCAGCCGAGGACGCGAGGTTCGGCGTCAGCAGGAAAACAAAATTGAGGGCGACAACTGTTCGGCAGAGAGCAGAACCAAACATAGCGAAAGACAAATCCGAAAATTAGTTAATATCCTACGGAATGAATCTGGATCGCGCAAACATTAAACCGCGGCCGCGACCGGGATTGAACACTTATCTGTACGCGCCCGCCGTGAGTTGCGACGAAATTCACAAAGAAAAACGTCAGATGGATATAAAGTCTGCCCCCCTAGTCTTGCCCCAAGAAATTCAGCGCTACACCTAACTGCTAATTCCGATGATAGAGCCGAATCTTTAGCAAAACCACGATTGACACCTCGCCGGTTCGGCGTTATAGCTCCGTCAGAAGCAAAGATTGGTTAAATTTTCTATAAAGATTTTCATAAACTTGATTGGCGTGGCAAGCGCCCGCCACAAGCAACGCGCAGGCGGATTCGAATTTTATTCTGCTTTAACTTAATAGGAGACAATGTCATGGATACCGAAGAAAGAATCAAACCGAAAGACAAATTCGTTAATGTCGATGGACAGAAGCTTCGTTATATCGAAGAAGGTTCAGGGCCGTCGGTGCTGTTTCTGCATGGTGCGTCGCTCGGCAGCTCGGCGGACGTGTTTTTGCGCAATCTCGGCCCTTTTGCCAAGGCCGGATTTCGCGCGGTTGCCTTTGACCTTCCCGGTTTTGGCCTCTCCGACATACCCGCGAAGCAAAGCGTACCGCAGCAACGCAATTCCATTCCGAAATTTATCGATGCCGCGGGCCTAGGCAAGACCGCGCTGATCGCGCATTCGCGCTCGGGCGGCTTCGCGGTTCAACTCGCACTGGAAGATCCCAGCCGGTATTCGCACGTGATCATTCTTGGCACCGGCTCGCTGCTGCCGCTGCAGACCGAAGCGCAGGTCGGCAGGTACGAAGCGGTACAGGCGCGCGTCGACAAGGAGATGGCGGAAAAGGAACCCACCTTGGAAGATGCCCGCAAACTCCTGCAGGCGGACACGTTCAATCATAGCTTGATCTCGGACGAAGATGTCGCCATCCGCCACAGCCGCATGGTCGGCCGGAATTTCAAAGCACACCAGGAACGCCAGAATCACGAAGCCCCCGCGGGCGGAGCCGCGAAACCGGCCAAGCCGATATGGGAGAGGCTCAGCGAACTGAAGATGCCGCTATTGATGATTTTTGGCCGCGAAGACCGCGCCCACGCCGGTGAACGCGCCGAACTGCTGAAGAAACAGCAACCGCAGATCAACCTTCATATTGTGAATGGCTGCAAGCACATGGTGCATTGGGATGCCTTTGACGACCTGATGCGCTTGGGCGTGCCGTTTTTGAAGAGCTAGCGCCTGGTCGAAGGCTGCCTGTTTCTCGTATCGTGAAATCGAATTGTAGGGGCGACCGGCCGGTCGCCCCTACTTCTTTGGTTCGGTTCTTGCTGAGATAACGACCATAATCTTGCTCCCCCAGCGTTGCCATGCGAAATTAGCGCGCATGAACGCCGCCAAAACTTTTCATCGCCGAGGTATCGTCGAAGGTTTTTTCGGTCCGCTGTGGTCGATGGCACACCGGCTGCGGCTGTTCGCGTTCGGCGCGGAACGGGGAATGAATACTTATCTCTATGCGCCAAAAGACGACCCCTATCATCGAAAGCTATGGCGACAACCTTACCCCGCGGCGCAATGGCGTGAGTTGCTGCATTTGATTGGAGCCGCACAAAAACAGCGAATCGATTTCGTCTACGGTTTTCACCCCGGCGAGGGATTGTATTTCGGCGACGATCGCGCCGTTGGCATTCTCCTGCGCAAAGCGCGGCGCTTTTACGACGCTGGTGTGCGCACCTTCGCCGTCCTGTTCGACGATATCCCGTCGCAGCTTACCGATCCCCGCGACCAGCGCGCATTCAAGAACAGTCTGGCCCGTGCCGAAGGGACTTGGATGGCCAAAATCATCGCCGCCCAGCCGGCGAGCTGGAGCGCCGTCGAGTGGTGGATTTGTCCTTCTTACTACAGCGAAGATGTTCTGCTCGAACGGGTCTTCGGCCAATTCGAACCGGAGTTTCTCGAAACTTTGGCGCAATATCTGCCGCCAAACATCCCCTGCTTCTGGACCGGACCGTCGGTGGTTTCAAAACGCATCACACTCGCCCACGTACGGCGCGTCGCCAAGAAGATTCAGCGACCGCTGCTCCTATGGGACAACTATCCGGTCAACGACCTGTCCATGCGCGACGAGTTACATATCGGCCCACTCACCGGTCGCGATCCACGCTTGCCGGATGCAGTCTACAGCTATCTGAACAATCCGTCGCTGCAGGAAGAGTTGAGTTTTATCCCGTTGGCAACGTGCTTTGACTACGCCCATGCGCCGGCCAATTACCGAGCGGAATCGTCCTGGACAAAAATCGTTCGCCGGCGCTTCGGCGCCGAGGCGTTACCTCATTGGCGAGAGCTCAGGAGTTATGCGGAGGCGAGCATCGCCGCCAAAAAAGATAAACGCCTGCTGCGACTAACACCAATCGAGACGCGCCGACTGCAGTCGGCATTCGCCTACGTCGAACGAAATCGCGGTCGACGCTGGGTGAAAGAATTAGCACCGTGGCGCGCGGCCATGGTGAAACTGATTTCAGATTTGTGACGGGTAGCGATATGCATTAAATCAAGTAGAATATATTCTTCGTGAATTGAATCGGTAAAAAATTTTTCGACGACAAATGCTCAAATGCCGACGATGATCTCCAGTGCAACTGCCAGTTCCCTCCCGACCATGGACGTGCGCCAATTGATCGCAACCATGCGCGAGTTCCGTAGCCGCTTGCTCAGCTTGGTCGCCGACCTTGACGACGAGCAGATGATCGGCCCGCGCATCGCGATCGTCAATCCGCCGCTCTGGGAGATCGGCCATGTGGCGTGGACTCAGGAGTTCTGGGTGCTGCGCCAGATGCGTAACGAAAAGCCATTGCTGGAAAACGGCGACCATCTCTACAACTCCACCGATGTCGCCCACGACACCCGTTGGGAGCTCTTGTTGCCGACGCGAGCGAGCACCCTCGCCTACATGAACGAAGTGTTTGCGCGTTGCGTCGCGCGCATCGACGACGCCAAAGAATTGTCCACCGATGAATTTTACTTCTACTGGTTGACAACCTTCCACGAAGGCATGCATGCCGAAGCGCTGGCCTACACGCGCCAGACTCTAGGCTATTCGCCGCCGATCATCCAAGGCGAGCCGGCGGCCGCCGTCGATAGCGGCTCTCCTCTCGGTGACGTCGAGATCCCCGGTGGCAAATACTTGATCGGCGCGACCAAGGACTTCCCTTTCGTCTTCGACAACGAGAAGTGGGCCCATGAGTCCATGCTCTGACCTTATCGCATCGCCCCGGCTCCGGTAACCAACGGCGTCTTTCTCGAATACGTCGAAGCTGGCGGCTACCGCGAGCGCCGCTTCTGGAGCGCCGAGGGTTGGCAGTGGCTCGAATCCGGCGGTTCGCCCAAGCTGGAAAAATCCTTCGCAAAGTTCTTCAACAAAACTCAT
>JBEVIO010000073.1:0-10140 GCA_040510635.1 Binatia bacterium
GATCGTCCGCGAAAATGTTTGCAGTTTGACGTGATGCTTTGCGTTCGGCTACGATCGGCGCGCTGTTTGACGATCGTTGTTCGTCTATGAAATTTCAATCGAAACTGATCGTTGGCGAACTTGTCTGCTTGTGCATTTTTCTCCTCCCCTTCCGGTCAACCTTCGCACAAGAAAAACTTGAAAGAGTCACGCTGGGAATCCCGGTGACAGCGCTAAGCCAGTTGCCGTCGTACGTCGGCACGCGCTTCGGGATTTTTCGCGAAGAGGGGCTCGACGTCCAGATCGTTTTGATGAACGGACGATTGGTCGGTCCGGCGTTGCTGCAGGGAGATTTAGATTATTCGACGCTGGCGGATACGATGTTGCGCGCGGCGACGACCGGACTCCCTGTGAAGGTGATCGCCTTCGGCGGCATTCGTCCTGCGCTGGCCCTGAACGTTCGGCCGGAGATCAAGACGCCGGCTGATTTGAAGGGCAAGAGTATCGCAGTCACTTCCATCGGCAGCACGACGGATATCGTGGCGCGCGAGATCGTGCGCCATTTCGGGCTGGTTCCCGAGCGCGACATCGTCACGCAGGGCCTTGGCAGCCAGGCAAACAATCAGGCAGCGCTGCGCGCCGGCGCAGTGCACGGCGCGATCTTCACTCCGCCTTACGATGTCATCGGCGAGAAGGAAGGCTTTCGCGTCTTGGCGTGGGCCGGCGACGTCATCAAAGAACAACTTCAGGCCGGTCTGGTGACTTCCGATAACAAGATCAGCCGCAATCCGGCGCAAGTGAAAAGAATGGTGCGCGGATTTGTGAAGAGTCTTGTGTATCTGCGCAAAGAAAAAAACCGGGTGGTCGAGATGATCACCAAGCAATGGAAAATCGACCCCGATATCGCCGAGAAAAGCTATCAAGTGATGATCAAGACGCTTAGCGCAAACGGCTCGGCCAGTGACAGCGCCGTCGAAAACGTGATCCAGCAGACGCTTAAGGCCAACAAATCGCAGAAGCAAGTTCCTCACGCGCAGGTGGTCAATCTGACTTTCCTTGAGGAAATCCAGAGAGAGCTGGCGTTGCGTTAATGCGCGGTGCTCGACCAGAGATCAATTAGCTCTCAAGGCGGCGTAGCGCGCGCGCAAATTTCGCTACGAGCAGAACGGCGGCCGAACCCATGCAACCGCCAAGAATAAGTGCGCCGGGCACACCGACGAAGCTTGCCGCGGTGCCCATTTGAGCATGGCCCATATAGGTGCCCGCGGACATGAAAACTTGATCGAAGCTTTTCACCCGGCCGCGCATATGATCGGGTGTGGTGAGTTGCACCAACGTATCGCGCAAGGTCTCCCCGATGGCATCGACAAGTCCGAGGCAAAAAACGATCAGGAGCGACAGCGTCAGAGAACGTGACAGCGCAAAGCAAATCAAACCGATCGTATAGAGCAGGGTTACGCCGATAATGAGTTGCCCCTTGCGTCTTGGGTTGCCGGCGGCGAGAACAATTCCGGAACCAGCGAGGGCGCCGAGGGCGGGCACACCTAAAAGCGCGCCGAGTCCGCTGGGTCCGGTGCCAAGAATGTCGCGGGCAAAAGCGGGCATCATGGAGCGATAGGCACCGAAAAATTGCACACAGGTATCCATGCTCATCAAACCTAAGATCACCGAGTTTTCGCGAATGAAATTAAAACCGGCGCGTACGCTCTCCAGCGGTGATTCTTTTTTCTCTCGGGTCGGCATTACCTGCCGGCGCATGAATGCCAGACAAATAATCACGGCGAGAAAACTCACGGCGTCGATGTAATAGGCCGGGCTGATGCCCAATGCGCTGATCACGAGCCCGCCGATGAATGGGCCGCCAAGCGTGGCGATTTGGCGCCAAGTAATATTGAGCGCATAAGCCGAGGCGAGTTGTTCCGCCGACACCAAGGCCGGGATCATCGCGGTGCGGGCCGGCGCGTCGAAGATCCCGACGGCGCCGGACAGAAATGTGACGGTGTATATATGCCACACGCGGATCTGGCCCGCCGAACTCAATAGCCCGAGCGTGAGCGACAATAGCGCAGCTAAACTTTGCGTGATGATCAGCAGCTTGCGCCGATCCATGCGGTCGGCGAGCACTCCGCCGGGCAATGACAGAATCATTACCGGCAGCGCGCGAAACAGGCCGGTGAGACCCAATTGAAAAGGCGAGTTGGTGATTTCATAGACCTGCCAGGCAATGGCAACGGTGGACATCTGGGTGCCGACGGCGGAGAACAAAAGACTCAACCAGAAGAGTCCGAAATCTCTTTGCTTGAGGACTTGCCAAGGGGTAACAGGTGATTTCACGGGATTTATGAAGTTCTAAAATGCAGACGGTGTCTTGCCTCTTCATCCGTTCATTTCGCTAGCGCAGCGACAAAACTTTAAGGCTCGAGTATGCGGCTCCGATCATTGCCCGACGCGCTCGATCCAGCCTTCTTTGACGAATTTTTCCAACGGACCATGATCGCGAAAGAGCTCGGGCCTGCCGAAGAATTCTTTGGACACGGGGCGCCGGGCGGAAAGCTCTTTCAGGACGATCTCCAATCCCTGATCCGAAACGTAAGGGATGGGCTTGAAAATCTTCGCGTAGACTTCGACAGTCTTTTTGATGAAAGCGGAGTCAGTCTCGCGATGCCATTTCTTGATCACCTGCTCGACGAAAGCGCTGTCTTTTTTGATCAGGCGACCGGCTTCGATATAAGCCTTGAGAAAGCGCTCGACCGCTGAGAGATTGCCCTTGATAAACGCCCGGCTGGTAGCGACGCAGGACGAGGGATAAATAAAATTCGGCGTCGAAAGATCGACCAAGAGCGGCCAACCCATCTGGATCAGGCTGAAAGTATTGCGATAGGGGAGTGCGGCTGCCGCCACTCTGCCACTGCGCATCGCCGTGACAATCTCGCCGCCGCCGCCCAGTTGAAGAATCGTCATGTCTTTTTCCGGATCCAAGCCGAGCGATCGCAAGGCGGCGCGCAAATAGAAATGCGTCGTCGAGCCGAGCCTGGTGACGGCGCTGCTTTTGCCTTTGAGGCTTAACGGGTTTTTGAACTCAGGCCGAGCGACAAAATAGACAACGTCGGTGTCGGCGGGACAGGCGATCAGCGCGACGTCGCCGCCTTCGATGCGCGCCGAGACCACCGATTCCGCTCCGGCGCCGGAGAATTGCACCGTGCCGCTCATGATCATCGTGGTAATCAGCGCGCCGCCGCGGATATGAACAGGTTCGACGTTGAGGCCGTATTTCGCGAATAGACCACTGTCCTTGCCGACCAGGATGGGCAAGTGCTGGAGCGAAGTCGTCACGCCATATGGAACGCGCAAAAGTTCCTGGGCAAAAGATCGGGTTGGTGACAGCGCCACGATCACCCATAGGAAGCACGAAAGCGCCCGGCGAGCCAGCTGCAAATTCATCGGATCAGGATTTCCGGAAATATTTGCTCTCAACCGCGGCGGCATCGAAGGAAACGAATTCATTGATTCCCGGCTGGCGGACTTGCGGCGTTTCGCTGGTGTCGAACAAAGCCACCGCGCCATTGGCGGCCTTCAAACCGACCAGGCCTGGGGCGTGGGCTTCGATGACGACGGCATCCTTGTCGGATCGGTTCCAGGCCCAGTGCACTTTGTTTCCCGGGATTCTTTGGAAGTCGCCCTTCTTGCAGTGAAAACCTTGTTCCTCGACAAAAAACCAAATTTCGCCTTCCTGAATGTAGTTGAGTTGCTCGGATTCATGAACGTGCGGCGTCGTATGATATCCCGGCGCCCGCGACGCGATCATCAGACTGCATTCGTTGCCGTAACCTTTAACCGACACCATCGAACCTTCGCCTTCAGCGCCGGTGCGGACGCCTTTTCGCTCTGGAACATCTTCGCGTTTTACGTGAAGCGGCATGTATTTTTCCTTTCGTCGCGTTTGGATATCTGGATGCGGAATCGGATTTATTTTCTGTAGCCGATAGCATAAAAACCGCAAAGTGAGTAGCTCCGATGCCGTCGGTTTGACAGTTTCGCCGGATTGCCGTTACAACCGCGCAAGACGGGGGAGGCTCAATGACCGGTTTAATGATGGTTTGCATGTTCGTCGCCATCTTGTCGTCTGGGGCAGCGTGGGCACAAAAGAGTCTGCCGACCGTGCGCATCGGCATCGAAGCGCCGGCGGGGACCAACAGCCATTACTACGTGACGAAGCAGTTGGGACTATTTCAAAAACACGGCATCAATATCGAGTTGATTTCCTTCCCGGGAGGAACTGTGGGGCTCCAGGCGTTGCTCGCCGGCGATATTCAATTCGCCAGCGCCGACGGCACGGCGGGATTGCAGGCCAATCTGCGCGGCGCGAATATTTATTTCGTCGCCGGCATGATCAACACTTTCCCGTTCAGCATCTTATCCAAGCCGGAGATTCGCGTACCTGCCGATCTGCGCGGCAAGAAAATCGTCATCAGCCGATATGGTTCCTCATCGGACACGGCCGTGCGGGTGGCGGTGGAGAAATACGATCTCAAACCGGACAAGGATGTGATCATTCTTCAAGGCGGCGGCCAGAGCGAGCGCTTCGCCGCATTGCGCGCCGGCGCCGTCGATGCCGCCATCGTAAGTCCGCCGCTCAATCTGGCCGGGCGTAAAATGGGCTACAACGAAGTGATCGATCTTTCCCAGTCCGGCGTCGCATACTCGCATCAACAGATCGTCGCGATCAAGGATTATCTCGATCGCAATCCGGACGCGGTTTTGCGGACGCTGCGTGCGATTATCGAGGGGCTCGCGGCATGGAAAGATCCCGGGAAAAAATCCGCGGTGACGACCCATGTGGCGAAATATCTGCGCTTGGATCCCGAGAAAAACAAGGACCAGATCGAAGAGACTTATCGCTACTACAGCAACACTTTTTCAACAAAGCCTTACGCCACGGCGGAAGGCTTGGAATTTACCGCGCAGATCTTGAAGCGGAACAGGCCGGAAGCGAAAGATATGCAAGCCAAGGATTATCTCGTCAACCGCTTCGTCGCCGAGCTGGAAAAAGAAGGTTTCCTAGCCAAGGTATTCGGCGGCAAATAACTACATGGACTGGCGCTGCAATTCGTCGGATCCTCGACAACTATTGTGACTTCCAGCCCAGATCTTCGGGCGTGAAGCGGGAATATTTGTCGATTTCTTCTTTAATCAATTTGTTTAGATCTGCGGCGGAAGTACGCAGATCAATGTTGTAGCCGCGGGTTTTCAAGTTTTCCTTGAGCTTTGGTTCTTCCACGGTTTTTCCGATCGCGTCTGCGAGAATCTTTACGGTTGGGTCCGGTAATCCTTTCGGCGCTAAAAAGGCGATACTGGCGAGCAGATTCACTTGAGGATATCCCTGCTTGGCGAAGGTCGGGACGTCCGGCAGGACCGCAGATTCCACGTCGACGGCGAGGCCGATGAGCTTGCCAGCCTTGATATGCGGCTGCGCGGCAACATCCGATGCCATAGCGAAATTCACATGCCCTCCCAACAGATTCGTCATCGCCTGCGCCGAGCCGGCGAAGGGAAGCGAGGTGATATCGATCTTCGCCGCGCGCTTCAACAGCTCCACTTCTAACGTTAGGCTTGTTCCCACCGGACCCACGGCGACGATCAGATCGCCGGGTTTTTTCTGCGCCTGAGAAACGACGTCTTTCAAGTTTTTGAACTCGGCGTCGGCGCGACCGAGCATGATCACGGCCGCATAGCCGTGCAAAATCGCGATTGGCTGAAAATCACGGACCAAATTCGCCGGGGCCTTCGGATTGGCCACGCTCATCGTCGCCACTTGGCCGAGCAATGAGCCTAACAGCGTGTAGCCGTCCTTACGCGCGCCCGCGACCTTTTCGGCGGCGATCGCGCCGGCGCCGGCGGGTTGATTGACCACATTCACCTGCACCTTTAAAGTCTTCGCCAACTCCTCGGCGAGGAGGCGAAATATGAGATCGATGCCGCCGCCCGGGCTCGACGACACGACGAGCTCGATCGGCTTGTTCGGAAAGCCTTGGCCGTAAAGAGCCGGGCTCAATCCAAAGACCGCTAAAAATACGATAATCATCTCAAGTTTCATGAAACCTCCAAGTGGTTTTGGTGAGATGGTGTCGATCCGTCCTCATGATCACGGTTCTTCCAGCTTCTCAATGATGTCGTGCCCCAGTCGGCGCCGAGTGAGCAGCGGGCTTAACAACATGAGTAACGCTGCGCCCATGAAGAACGCCGCGATCGGCCTTTGGAAAAAAATCGTCACGTGTCCCTTGGACATGATCAACGAACGCCGAATCGCCGTTTCCAACAGCGGACCGATGACCAATCCCAGTACCATCGGCGCGGGCTCATAGGCAAACTTCTTCATCAGGTAGCCGGCGACGCCGAAGATAATCACGATCACGACGTCGCCGGTGTTGCCGGCGGCGGTGTAGGCGCCGATGATGCTGAACAGAATAATCAATGGGAAAAGGAAATAGTAGGGGACTTGCAGCACTCTGATCCACAGGCCGATCAACGGGAGGTTGAGGATCAAAAGCATGGCATTGCCGATCGCCATGCTGCCGAGCAGGCCCCAGAAAATATCCGGCGAATTTTTGATAAACAACGGTCCGGGCGCCAAGCCGTGGATCATCAGCGCGCCAAAGATCAGCGACGTCACCGAGCCGGTTGGCAAGCCCAGGCTCAGCAGCGGGATCCAGCCGCTGCAGCTCGCCGCGTTGTTGGCCGTTTCGGGTGCGGCCACCCCTTCGATGGCACCGCGGCCGAATTTTTCCGGATGCTTGGAAATCTTTTTTTCGACCGCATAGGCGGCGAACGTGGCGATCACGACGTTCAAACCGGGAATCGCGCCGACCAAAAAGCCCAGAACGGTTCCGCGAGTGATGGGCATCGCGGAATCTTTCCAGTCTTGCAGCGTCGGCAGTAGCCCCTTGATCTTTTTTTGAAAGATTTCTCCCGCGTGCGCCTGCAGATTGACCAAGACTTCGGAAACTCCAAAGAGACCGATCACGACCGGAGTCAAGCCAACACCGTCGCGCAGCACCAAAATGTCGAAGGTGAAGCGCGGCTGGCCGGTGACCGGATCGAGGCCGACGCTGGCGAGCAGACTGCCGAAGAGCGCCATCAGCAGCGCTTTGTCCATCGGGCCGTGCGCCAGATAGACGAGGGCGGTCAAACCGAACAGCAGCAGCGCGGCATACTCAGGCGGACCAAAGCGAAGCCCCAATTCCGCCAACGCCGGCGCCAAGAATGCCACGCCGACGAGCGCAACCGTGCCGCCAATAAAGGAGCCGAAGGCGGCGATGCCCAGCGCCGGACCGGCGCGGCCCTGGCGCGCCATGGCGTAGCCGTCGAGACAGGTGATGACTGATGAAGCTTCGCCCGGAATGTTGACTAGAATCGACGTCGTCGAGCCACCGTACTGGGCGCCATAGGTAATGCCGAACAACATAATCAAATAGGCCAGAGGCGGCGCGTGCAAAGCCAGCGGCAAGAGTAACGCGATGGCGCCCGCCGGCCCGAGACCGGGAAGAACACCGATCAAAGTGCCCAACAGGACACCGGCAAAACCATATAATAAGTTGAGCGGCGAAGCAGCGGTGAGAATACCCAGAGCTAACGAATGCAGCGTGTCCATCGGTCGCGCGTGTCAAATGAGCCAGCTCAGCAAGCCTCTCGGCATTTCAGCCTTTAGCAGCACGTCAAAAAAGAAGTGGGAGGCTAGCGCTACCGCCGCTGCGAAACTCAGAGTCGCGGGCCAGCGGCGCGCCGCGATGACTCTTAAATAGAAAGCGACAAGCAGGAACGTGCAGAAAAGAAATCCGAGAAGATCGAGCAAAAACGCGTACGCCGTCATCCCGGCGATGACGTAAAGCACGAGTCTTGTTTCGCTGGCTATGCCCGGCTCAAAATTATCATCCGGCGAACTCTTTCGAAGGCTACTTACCAAGCGAAAAACGGCGATCAGTCCTATGGCGATGGCGGCGATGAAAGGGAAAAGCCCCGGCCCGGGCCGATTGGCTGTGCTTAGACCGAGCCGATAGGATTCGATGGATAAGTAGAACGAGAGCAGCAGCCAAAAGCTGCAGATGATGATTTCTCTTTTCACGAGCGCGCTTGATTAGGAATATTCTTTGATGAAGTCGGCGGCGCGCTCGCCGATCATCATGCTGGTGAGATTGGTGTTAGCGTGGGCGACCGTCGGCATGATCGAGGCGTCGCCGATCCAGAGATTCTCCATGCCGTGTAGGCGGAGGTATTGATCGACTACGGCCATGGGGTCGGACGCGGGTCCCATCTTGCAAGTACCGACGCCATGAAAATAACTGGTATAAGTGGAGCGGGCGAATTTGCTCCAGTCTTCGTCCGGACTCGGCGAAAATAACTCGCCGCAGAATCTATCCATCGGTTCGGTGGCGGCGAGCCGCTGGACGAATTTCATCGCCGAAACCATCGCTTGAATGTCTTTGGGGTGCTCCAACATGCGCGGATCGATAATCGGCAAATCCATTGGGTCGGAACTTTGCAGCGTCAAGCGGCCGCGATTGGTCTGCTCCAGCAAGTGACAGGAGAAGCCGATCATGTCGCCGATCCCGGAAACCGTGGTGATGTCGCGCAGGATGATGTGAAAATCGATATGCTCGCGCGCCGGATCGCTTTTGAAATAGAGCTTCAAGGTCGAGCGGCCGCGCGCGTGCGACTCGAGACCATTCGTTTTCCCTTTCAGCGTCATCGTCACCACAGGATGGTCTTGGTAATTTTCACCGACGCCGTCGAGTGGATGGACGACCGAAATGCCATGACGTTCCAACTCATCGCGCGGACCGATGCCCGAGAGCATGAGAATCTGCGGCGAGTGATACACGCCGGCGCTGAGTACGACTTTGTCCGCACTGGCTGTCTGCTCATTGCCAGCAATTCGATAGCGCACGCCGGAAACGGTTTTACCGCTGAGAATCAGCGAAGTGACCTGCGCGTCGCCGATGATCGCTAGATTTCGTCGCGCGCGCGCCGGACCGAGATAGGCAATAGCGGAAGATTGCCGTTTGCCGTCTTTGATGTTGCGCGCCGTCGGCGCGATGCCATAGGGATTCGGCTCGTTTTGATCGTCGAAGCGCGGCAATCCCAATAGGGTTACGGCTTTTAACAACGCCTGTTCCGGTGCGCTGAGCTGCGCATCGAAGACATGTTTGCGCTTCACATAGATCGGGCCGTGATCGCCGTGAATTGGACTGTGAGGAAAATCCTGATCGGCTTCGATACGCTTCAACACCGGCAAGATTTTTTCCCATGACCAATCGGGATTGCCTTGAGCCGACCAAGTGTCCATGTCGGCTTTCAGCGGCCGCGGAATCGACATCATATTGACCGACGAGCCGCCGCCCATGATCCGTCCCGCGAGGGAGTAAAATTCGCTGGAGTCGAAATTGCGCTTGGTCGGATACATGACGATATAGGGACTTTCCAGCAACACGTTGGTGGCTTTCTCGGCATCGGCGACCGTTTCGGGGATCGGCTGCGGATCGGGACCCGCTTCGAGCAACAACACTTTTCGCTTCGGGTCTTCGGAAAGGCGTGATGCGATGACGCACCCCGCCGAACCGCCGCCGGCGACAATGACATCGTAGTGATCAGGCATGAGCTGCTCCGCGGCGTTGAAGAAATCTGACCTCACCACGAAGGTCACGAAGGAATTCAGGCATAATAATTTTTACCTTCGTGGTGAATCCTGTTGTTTTTTAGTTGCGATAGTGCCGCGCTGGGTCACCATTCCACACCAAGCTGCTTGAGCCGCCGGCGATATTCCAGCGCTGGAGTATCCGGGCCGCGCAAGTGCAACTCCTCGGCGAGATCGAGCGGCAGCTCTTCCGGGCGCTGCGATTCGACGATTCTTTTATCTTGCTCGAAGATGCGCCGATGCTGTGCGTTCAGTTGTTCGTCGGTTTTCACGTCGCGATAGTTGCGCCCGGCGAGGCGATAAAATTTGGTCTCGTGATTCGACACCGGCGTGCAAAGATAAATATTGGTATGGCGCTCGACGCTGCCGGGTTGGCGGCGTTGGATCGTCACCATGAAGGGCAGGATGACCGTGTACAGTTGTTTCGCGGCGCTATCGGGCCGAAACTTGTTCACCGGAGTATCGATCTCATA
>JBEVIO010000074.1:0-12527 GCA_040510635.1 Binatia bacterium
AATATTTCAGAGATTGATTAGCGGCGCGGCGCCCGACGGAGACGTGATCGGACCGTGAGCTCAAGCACCTTGGCGACGGTAAAAACTTCGCGGACTTGTTGGCCATCCGCCGACTGATAATCGAGGCAGACCGCATCTTTTGTCCACGAGATGTTAAATGCGTGTGGCTCCACTTGGTCTAAGTGCTTGCCCAAGGTACGCAGCAATTGTGATACGCGCGAGGTTCCGGTTGTCTGAGCCGACAAACGCGTGCGCCGCTTCTTTCGTCCTTGGGCATCGAGCCACGAAATATAATTGGGATCATAGAGGATCGAACCGTCGTCCTGCAGGGAGTGAACGCGCATACTCGACGGGCTCGAGGTTTCCAAAACCTGTTCTGCACTTACTTTAATCTTCGCTTTCTCGATCTCCGGCAGCTCGTCGCTGCGCACGATGTAGCTCCGCCCATTTTTCTCCATAACGAATGCGACGATGCCGAGCGACTCCAGTGACTGACCGATCGCTCTTAGTGATTTTGCATGGGGCATGCTAAAAGCCGCGCGGAACCCGGCGGATAGGTTGTGAACTTTGCACTATTTTATTCCGGTAAAGGATTGGGCACAACCCAAGCGCGCGACCGCAAGGCTTTATGTTGATATGAAGATTACCAACTTTCCTGCGCGGTCATCACTCAGCCAGCCTTGTCGGCCTTCTGCCGCCGCCTTCGGTGCATCCACACCCATTGTTCCGGCGCTCTGCGAATGATGTTTTCCAGGCGTGCTGTCAAGAGCGCGGTTGTAATACTGCCGATTTATAGTGGCAGCGACTTTAACGAATTGTTGATGCAATTTGGCATTTTAGAGGCGGCGAACCCTCGATCCGGATATTTGGGCGGGTGCTCGACTCAGGCCGGCGCCAATGATCCGTTCCGTGCGTTTGCCACCGGATATTTTTTGCGCTACACAGTCGGACCTATGGCTCAACAGGATGCATTTTCAACAGCGCTTCGAGTGATCGGTCAGATGCTCGAGAAACAGCACATCGATCTTTTCGAATTGAAATGCTTTGGCGACGAATTTTATCTTCAGTGCGGCGATCCCCTGCCGCCGCATTTAAACCTCGTTGAGAGGCGCTACTCGGTGACTGAGATCAGAGCTCTCGATTTCGAGGCCAAAGCCAACCGGCGAGAATCGCTTAAGCTAGTAAACTTCGAAGGACTCCCGGAAATTTTGCGCACGCTCGGACGACGCATTGACGAGAGCCACGCGCGTCTGCTGCGCGTCAGCAATTCCGACTCGGTCATTCCGTTTGACTCGATAAGGGTCGAATATCAAACCCGCGACGGCCAGCGTCACGCGGAAGAGTTTCTTGCCGGCGCCATCGGCGACCAAGCGTTGCGCATGTACAAAGAACGCTCGCGACGGCTGGACAGCAACACTTGGAGATAAACCGGTACGGCTAATCTCCCATTCCAGCTCTCTCCTTCTTTTCTCAGCGGTGCCATTAATGAAATTCCGCGGTGTCTACCGAGCACCTTCATTTTCAATCCAAATAACGCCATTCGCTAAAGGTCGCTGCCTGTCCGCAAATCACGCCGCTCTCATCGAGTAAATTCCATACCGTCGCCTGCTCGATTAAAAAGCGCCGCCCGGTTTTCGACACCCGGATGCCCCGATAGTTGTCGATATATCCCTGGCGCGTCACCGCCTCCAACAAACGCTCTCTCTCATCTTGATGGACCGGCTCGGCGGTACGGCGCGAGGGCAAGCATGTCAGTTCGTCCCAGCTCAGCTCGAAAAGACGCAAGCCCATCAGGTTCGCATAGTTCAAGATCGGATCGGATGTCTGGTTGTGCGATAAGACGACAAACGGCGCATGAAACAGCTGGCGCGCTTGATCCACAGAAGGCGAATCGACGTCGACAAGATTTCTGCCGGTCCAATGGCGCAGGCTCGCAATAAGTCGATTCACGTGCTCGGCAAGGTAACCGTTCGTTGCGTTCGGCTCGCTCGAATTGGCTATCACGGTCTCTCCGGATCAAAGGACAAAAATTGCCAGAACAATCGGACCCAACCGATGCGCGGCGAACCAATCTTCAATTCTTTAACAAGCCAATGCCAGAGGGAGAGCCGCGCGCGCGGGAACGTTCGCTGAAGGAGCGTTGCGTAGAATCAATCCCAACCGTAAAGCCGTGTGGCGTTTTCGCCAAGGAGTTTTTGTCTTGCCCCATCCGAAATATCCTTGCGTTCACGAAGTGTCGAGACGACGTAGGGAAACATCCCGTCCCAGTGCGGATAATCCGATGCGAATATCAGCTTATCGTCGCCGATCCGATCCAACACATAGGGTAAGGTGCTTTCTTCGGGCTCGGCGGCAAAGAACCAATTTCCCCGGGTTATGTACTCGCTCGGTTTTGCCTTGAGCGCCGGCGCTTCGGACTGGCGTTTTTCCCACTCTTCATCCATCCGATCCATCCAGTAAGGCACCCAGCCGCAGCCGCATTCGAGAAAAGCGATCCTTAATTTTGGGAATCGCTCCGGCACGCCGCCATAGATAAGCGCGGCGCAATCGATCAAAGTCTCGAACGGGCGCGCCACGGTGTGCGCGAAAAGAAAAGTATCGAAACGGATTTCTCCCGCAGGGCCCTGGCGGGAATTGTGAATCAACAGCGGCGTATTGAGCCTTTGCAGCTCTTCATAAATCGGCCAAAAAGACGCGGTGCCGAGATGATCCTTCAAGCCGAAGGACGCGATCGCGATACCCGCAAGCTTCAGCTGCGTGATGGCGCGATTTATTTCCGTGACCGCGGCAGGAACGTCCTGGAACGGCACCAGGCCGATGCCTTTCAAGCGCGGGCTCTCTGTACAAAGATTGGCGATCCAGTCGTTGTAACCGCGGCAAAACGCAGCGGCGTAATCTTTCTCCGGGCTTTGCGTGATGCCGAAGGCGCTGGTGGGAAACAGCACCGAAATATCGATTCCTTCTCGATCCATGTCGCTGAGCCGGGTCGGCACGTCGTGAACGTCCCGGTTGAGCTTGCCGTACATGCTGCTGTCCCATTTGTCTTTGGCGACAAGCGGTCCGCGCCTCCGGCAGTACGGCTCCTCCATGAATTTGCGAATCTCCGCGTCGCGATCCTGGACGTGACCATCGGCATCAATGATTTTGGCGTTTGGCATAATCGTTCCTTTCGCGATTTTGCTTGCGTTTGCGTTTCGCGCAACACGCGCCCGACCAGTGCAATTTTAACTGGTCACCGGTTATCACAGCGCGCCTGATAGGGTCAATTGTTTTACCCGATCTTTCGTCCGACTCAGAAGTTGACTCCGGGCAATGCGATCAGTTATCTGTTGCAACACGTTTGGATAAATTTTTCGGAGGTGAGCATGATCAGACGAGCGCTCTTCCTCTTGTGTGTCCTAGGCTGCCTCGGCCATTGGCGCGACGTCAGCGCCGGTGAAATTTCCAACCCGCGCAAAATTCGCGCCGCCATCACATCGATCTCCGGCTCCATGGTGCCACCGTGGGCCGCCCAGGAGGGCGGCATCTTCAAAAAATACGGCTTACAAGTCGAAGTGATCGCGACCCCGAGCGGCGTGCAAGGCACGAATGCGCTCATCGCCGGTGAAGTGTCGTTTGTTCAGATCGCCGGCGGTACAACGACCGGCGCAGCGGTCGGCGGCGCCGACTTGAAGATTGTCGCGACGATGGTGGGAACGCTGGTGTTGAATTTAGTTGTGCGGCCGGAGATCGACAAGCCCGAACAATTGCGCGGCAAGAGCATCGGCATCAGCCGCTTCGGCACTTCTCTCCACACCGGCGCGCGTCTCGCCGCCAAGCACTTCGGTCTCGAGCCGGGCAAAGACGTGCATATCGTCGAGATCGGCGCCGGCGACTGGATTGTCGGCGCGCTGCAAGGCAATCGCGTGCAAGCCGGCGTATTCGGTTATCCGGCGACCAGCCGAGCAGTGAAACTCGGCAACCGCGTGATGCTGCATTTACCGTCGCTCAATATTCCCTACGCCTCGACCGGGGTTTCCACCCGCGGCGACATCGTCCGCGACGACCCCGATCTAGTGCGCCGTTACCTTTCGGCCGAGATCGAAGCGATCGCTTTGATGAAGAAAGACCGGGCATTCACATTGAAGGTATTGTCCAAATACTTGCGCACCACCGACATGGATCTACTTGCGGAGTCCTACGATGTTCAGATCGCGAAGTACATGATGAAAACACCGCTCACGAGCGCCGATGCGGTCAGATCCGTTTTAGAAGAGCTCGCCGACCGCAATCCCAAGGCAAAAGATTTAGATCCCAATAGATTTTTTGACGATCGCTTCGTGCGCCAGTTGCAGGCGGGAGATTTTATCGAGTCGCTGTATCGTTGAGAAATCGGGGGCGATGAATCGCGCCACCTGTCAGTTTATTGTTCGTTCAATTCAATCCTTGGTAGCTTCCCGCGCCGCGTTGATGCCGGCGATAAATCCCTGTGTGGTGCAGCGGCCCAAGCCATGCTGATTGAAGCCGCCGGCCGACTCGCCGGCGCAATAAAGGCCGGGGATAACCGACCCGTTCATGTCCATCACTTGGCATTTGGCATTAATGCGCAGACCCGAGCGCGTATCGTGCACGTTCGGCGTCGCCCAAGCGGCATAGAACGGCGGCGTCTGGATTTTGTGTTTGGGCTTCGGCTTGCCGAAATCCACGTCTTGGCCCGCTTCGACAAAAGAATTGTAGCGCTCCACGGCGGCCTGCAAAATATTCCCATTCATCGGCTTGGGCTGATACTCATTCTTAATCGCGGTGGCCAGCTCCGGAAGCGTATTCGCGCTGAAGAAATAGCCGTCAGGATCGACGTAAGGCGGCGTCGTTTTCCAACCTTCGCGCTTGACGGCGTCGGCGTCGAAGATCGCCCATATGGGTCCGGCGGAATAGTCAGGCGGTTGAGAATATTCATTCATCGCTACGGCGGCATTAAAAAAATTATACTTACTGGGATGGTAGTCGATCTTCTCGTTGTTGCGATAATCGTTGGGCGCGTATGGATCAATGTCCTTGTATACGTTGCCGTGCGGGTAATCGCCTTTGGTCTCGTCGTAGAAGCGCTTGCCGACTTGGTTGACCAAGATGAGATCGTGCCAATCCTTGACGCTCAAACCGGTGGACCGCACCAAGGGGAAAATAGGACTTTCAAGCTCCCAAGTCATGTAATTCCATTTCGTCGCCAGTACCCGTTGGGTGCGAATATTGTCGCCGTTTTCCAAGGTCTGATTCACCAGTCCCCAGAGCGATGCGCCGATCGCCATGGCGGCCAGCTCGCCGCTGGCGTCTTGGTAACTGTAAGGCTCGCCGGCGACCGTCAGCACAGCTGTCAACCTCGGGTCGAACATGCGACGGAAATTCAAGTTGCTCGTCATGCCGCCCGTCGCGACGATCACTGCCTTTCTCGCAAGGATTGTCATCTTCGGCTTCGTGCTGTCGATGTTGCCGTCGGAGCGGAAACTTTTTAGCGGCGTCGATTGCCCGGGCATGATGCGCGTCGTGTACTCGGTCGTGATGCCGATCACGCGCCCTGCGTTCTGTCGCTCGCGCTGAAAGCTCGTCATTTTATAGTTCAACAAAAATTTAACGCCTTTGGCTCGGGCGCTGTTTTCCAATGGCCGGATTACACCGGTTCCCGCTCGGTTGTTGGGACTTTCATAGCCAGCGCCCTTGGTCCAAAACGCATGGTTTTCGCGCGGCGCCGAGTTTCCCAAATTGTGTCCACCCTGGTTGTCCGGCGAAACTTCTTTGAACTGCACCCCGCTTTCCAGGAGAAATTCATAGGTCAACGCGCAATGATCCGCGAACGCGCGCATCACTTCGCGGTCGTTATAACGGAAATCCGGCCAGCCGTTAGCTTGCACAATGGTCCAGTCGGTCAGGTCTGAAAAGACCGTATCCGGTGAGTCCTGAATGCCGTACTTTTTTTGCGCGCTGGTGCCGCCGCCAAGCGGCACATTGCCGCCGCTGATGATCGCGTGCCCGCCGATGTCATAATTCGTCTCGACAACAATCACAGAGGCGCCCCCGTCTGCGGCCTTAATCGCCGCAGGCAACCCCGCCGCCCCCGATCCGATGACCACGACGTCGGCCACCAAATCCCATGTCTGACCGTTTGTTGCTGATTGTGCCATCGCTAATACCTCCACTCCAGTATCGGTAAATTTAGCATCGCTTACATTCCCAGGTGCAAAAATACAAGTGAAATAATAGACATTCAGCCCGTTCGATAGAAAGCGGGTTTGCGCTTGCCAGAGCATGGGGCAAGGAGGCGTCGATCTTCCGCAACAAATCCCTAGGATTGAAACGATGGCTCGGGAGAAAATTTATTGGCGGCTTGCGGGCGGCTTTGGCAAACACCAGCAGTGGACGGACAAGTTCAGAGAAAGGAACTGAAAGAAAACTGGAGAGCGATTTGATCGCTCAATCAGCGTTCAATGGACCCTTTTCGGAATTGGCTGGTTCGCTGACCCCCTGGGTTGCCTGGTTCCCGACCGCCGGTTTGCGACGCTGCTCATGTTCGCGAGCTTTGATCGCATTAAGGCGCTCACGGAACCAGGTTTTCTCGGGCCATTGCCAGTTCTGATCGGGGCTTGAATAGTTATTTAGTGGCTTCATGGCAATCTTACCGAGATCGATAGAGCAAGCTTCATACCAGTCGTCAGTGATGAAAGAAACGCCAAAATAAACGTAAATAGGCTCATAGAGCTGAACAAAATTTGTCGCACCAGGCCAGAAATCGCCCATCCGTCGGCAGTTATTCCTCGTAACGGCCAAGCCATTTTCTAATCGCACAAGAAAAACAGCTCTCAGCCTCCTTGCGGCGATTGCCGTGGTGAAGTATAGCGACTCGAGGAGGAAGCACGATGAAACGAACGACGGTTCACCACGGCAAAATGCCATTGCTGGTGGCTCTGATGGGGGTGTTTCTCACGTCCCCGGCATCCAGCTTTGCTCAACCGGCGACAATAGCTGTTAGAGGCAAAATCGCTTCCTTGGCAGGCCAAGAGTTGACCGTGAGCAGTGCCAATGGTGATGTGAAGACGATATTGACCGATAAGACCGTGATCCGCGCCGAAACGCCGATCAAGCTCTCGGAGATCAGTTCGGGAATGTACCTGGGCACTACCGCGACCAAGCAAGCCGACGGGACTTTTCTAGCCTCGGAGGTTCATGTTTTCTCTGAGGATCAGCGCGGTACGGGCGAGGGTCATCGCCCTCTCGGCTCGGCGCCCCAGAGCGGCGCGACGATGACCAATGCCAACGTCGAACACGTCGAAGATGTCGAGATCAAAGACGTCAAAGGCCGGCTCGTCAGCCTCAAGTACAAAGACGGCGCAGTCAAAATCGTGGTGCCGCCGAACATTCCACTCGTTAAGCGGGTCCGCAGCGATCGAAGCGCGCTTAAAAGTGGCGTCGAGGTGTCATTGCAAGGAGCTCAAACCCCAGACGGCGCACTGGCGGCAACTCAGATTACCGTGCGCGCCGAAGGACGATGAGTCCGGCGCGCAGATTTATCCGCGCTCACCCACAACAGCGCAGTTCAAGCGAACCACGACCAGTTCATGAAGGATTTTTCACGATAGAGTTTTTCCACATCCTGATGAAATGATATGCCCCGGCTTTTCAAATACTCGGCGATGGGCTTCAAAGGCATGCCGACGGCGGCGAGATAGTCGCCGCGGATCGCTTTGATCAGCCGGCTCCCCTCCCCTTGAATCGAGTAGGCGCCCGCCTTGTCGAGGGATTCGCCGCAAGAAAGGTATTCTTCGATCTCTCGCTCCGTGTAGGCGCGCATTTCGACCGAGACTTTTTCGAGCGTTGTAAGGCCCGGTCCATTGTCGTCGACAATCGCGACAGCGGTGTAAATCATGTGAGTTTTGCCGGCCAGTGAATGTAAAATCCGCGCGGCATCGCCGTGGTCCCTGGGCTTGCCGATTTTTGCGCCGTCGAGGCCGATCATGGTGTCGCTACCGATGACGACGGTTTGCGCCTTGCCGTGGCCCACCGAACGCGCCTTGCCGGCGGCGAGTTGAAGCACGTCGTCTTCGATCGACAAATCAGCGCTGAGCTTCTCATCGAATTCCGGCGCGATAACTTCAAAAGGCGCGCCGAGCAGCGCCAAAATCTCTCGGCGGCGCGGCGAAGTAGAAGCAAGGATCAAACGCATGAAGGGAGGGTTCGGGCCGAGACGGAAAGCAGTGCTGAATCGAATGGGCGCGTGTGCACACCGGGCGTGCGGGCACGGACTTCGTCACCGCCACACGATAGAAAATCCGCCAAAGTACAGCGCACGTCGGCGGCGTTACTTGCCCGGGTCATTTGCGCCCGCATCTCGGCAGCGCCGCGAAAATTGCGGCAGTACCAAGTAAGGTGTTTGCGCATAGCCACAAAGCGCGAGGACTCACAGAGTCGTTCAAAATGCTCGCTGTGCTCGACGATGATTTGAAATCTTTCATCGAGAGAAACCGGCGTCTCTTCCAATACAAAGTCAGCGCCGGAGCTGAGCGTTTGCTTGACGGCCTGCTTATTGCGAAACAGCCACGGCGCGCCCTGAGCGCTTCGGCCGATCAACACGCCATGGACGCCGGTCTCGCGCACGCGCCGGCAGACATCACGCATGTCTTGCACGTCGCCGTTACCTAGAATCAAAGTGCCCGAGTTCTCAGCGATCTTGACGGCACGCGCGATGGCGTTCCAATCGGCGTCGCCTTTGTAGCCTTGGGCCAAGGTGCGCCCATGCAGTGTGACGACCGCAATATTTTCTTCCAACAGCGTGCTCAACCAGTCTTCGATCACCACCCGGTCGTAGCCAAGACGGGTCTTTACCGATACCGGAATTGCGCGCCGCTCGATCGGCCTTGTCCAGCCGCTCCGCCGGCGATTCGCCGCTTCGATCTGCTCGATCACTTCGGCAGGCAAAGCCAGATCTGCTAGCGTTTGGCCATCGCGCCAATCTTGGATCCCGCGCCGCGCCGCGCGGATGATTTCGCGCGCCAACTCGGGCGTGCGTATGAGCGCCGCGCCGCAACCGCTGGCCGCGACTTTTTTCGCCGGACAACCCATATTGATGTCCAGACCGTCAAAGCCGAGCTCGCAGACGATATGAGCGACCTTGTAAAAGAGCTCCGGTGTCTTGCCGTAAATCTGCGCGACCACGGGACGCTCTATTTCAGAATAGAGGAAATCTTTGATCAGCGTGTGCGGCGAATGAAATGCCGACTGAATATTGACGAACTCGGTCAGCGTCACGTCGGGCGCGCCATGCTTGGCCGTGATGTAACGAAACGATGCATCGGTGACGCCGTCCATCGGCGCGAGTCCGATGATAGGCTTAGCTATGTCGCGCCAGAAATTCATGTCGGTCGCTGAGTAAGATAACATCGCCGCAAGCCGGCCTCAAATCACACATTTGCGAGGCGATGCGGTGAGCTTGCCAAGATCGTCAGCCGCGGCGTTTAAGTATTTCATCTAATTTTCTACGGTCTTCTTCGAGGATTTTTTCCGCGGGACGCTCTGCCGGCGCCGTGTCGGTGCGCTCGTGCGGTTTGACCGTGCCGGGAGAATTTACCGGCGCGTCGCCCTTGCTGAACCAAGCGCTGACGTCGCGCCAGTAAAACCACAAAAGAAAGGCGACCAACCAGACGATCAGCGGAAACAAAATATAGAAGAGCAGCGTCCCCAACCAGCCACGCTTCTTGCGCTTTCGGGTCGCCACTCTTTTGCGCTGTTCGGCCGGATCTGGGATTTTAATAATTGGGCTTATGCTCGAAATAGTGCGTCGCATTGATGACCCGCACCGTTTTAGTCTTGGAGCGCATCACCACCGACTGGGTCGTCGCGCCGCCGGCGAAAAAGTGCACGCCGCGCAGATAGTCGCCGTCCGTGACGCCGGTGGCGGCAAACATGACGTCGCCGGCGGCAAGCTCGTCGATCTGAAATTTTTTCTTGATGTCCGTAACGCCCATTTTTTTCGCCCGCTCGATCTCTTCGTCATTGCGCGGTGCCAAACGGCCCTGAAATTCGCCGCCCACACAGCGTAGAGCCGCCGCAGCCAATACGCCTTCAGGCGCGCCGCCGATGCCCATAAGCAAATCAATGCCGGTTTCAGGTTTGGTCGTAGCGATAGCGGCTGAAACGTCGCCGTCGCCGATCAGGCGAATGCGCGCGCCGGCTTTGCGCACTTCCGCAATCAGAGCTTCATGGCGTGGGCGAGATAGAATAATCACCGTCAGGTCTTCGACTTTGCAGCGCTTGGCTGCCGCCAACGCGTGAAGATTTTCCGTCGGCGATTTGTCCAGATCGATCACACCCTTGCCGATCGGGCCCACGGCGATTTTTGCCATGTAGGTGTCCGGACAATGGAGTAAATTGCCGCCGTCGGCCATGGCGATCACGGCGAGGGCGTTAGGCGCGCCGGTGGCACAGATCGTCGTGCCTTCGAGCGGATCGAGGGCGATGTCGACTTTCGGCCCGCCGGAGCCGACTTTTTCGCCGATATAGAGCATCGGCGCTTCGTCGCGCTCGCCTTCGCCGATCACCACGGTGCCGTCGATCGGGAGGGCGTCGAAAGCCTTGCGCATAGCGTCGACCGCCGCCTGATCGGCGGCCTTCTCATCGCCGCGACCGGTCCAGTGCGCGCAGTTGAGCGCCGCGGCCTCGGTTACTCGGACAGCTTCCAGAGCTAGATTTCGGTCCACGTGGGCCTCCCTTCGATCAGCGCTTCCATCAGTCGATGAGCCTTCTTTGCCACAATACCGGTTTTGAGCGCGTCTTTCTCGTTGTAGCCGACGTTGCCGTTATTTTGCGGCGCTTCGGCCGAATATAAAACGAACGGCACCGGATCCGCGACGTGCGTCTTGAGGATGATCGCGGTCGGATGGTCCGGCATCAAAAGAATCCGATAATCCTTGCGCGCCGCCATGCCTTTCAATACGGTGCCGACAACTTTTTCGTCGAAGTCTTCGAGCGCTTGAATCTTCTTTTCCACGTCGCCCATGTGGCCAGCTTCGTCCGTGGCTTCGACGTGAATAAAGACCAAGTCGTTTTTTTCCAGCGAGCGTACACCGTATTCGCCCTTGCCGATGTAATTGGTATCGAGAAACCCGGTGATGCCTGGCACGTCGATGCGCTCCAGTCCGGCGTAGACACCCAGACCATGGATAATATCGACCGCGGAAATCACCCCACCTTTGATGCCGAATCGTTCGGTCAGCGGCGGCAGTTGCGGCGCTCTCCCCTGCCCCCAGAGCCAGATCGTCGTCGCTTGGCGATGTCCTTCGGCATCGCGTTTTTTGTTTACGGGGTGGTTTGCCAATATCGGCTGGGAAGCGTGCATGAGGTGCAGCAAGCGCGCCGCGCCGTCGCCCTCCGGCATATACGGGGCAATTTTCTGATCAGTGATATCGTGCGGCGGCGTGGTGATCATTTTCTCTTTGCCGTCACGCCAGACCATCAAATGGCGGTAACTTACTCCGGCAAAAAACTCGATGCCGTCACCACCGAGCTCGCGTCCGAGGTCACCGATAATCGCCGCGGCTTCTTCGGTCGAAATATGGCCGGTGGTGAAATCCTCCATGAAAGTTTCATCGCCGGCGCCGCCGAGCGTCACAAGATTACAACGAAACGCGATGTCCTTCGGCCCGAGCGCCACCCCCATACTAGCGGCTTCGAGCGGCGAGCGGCCGGTATGATAGAGCGCTGGGTCGTAGCCCATGATGCTCATGTTGCCGACGTCGCTGCCCGGAGGAAAACCGGCGGGGATCACATGCGCGATGCCGTAGACGCCATGCTGCGCAAGCCAATCCATGTTGGGCGTACGCGCCGCTTCCAATGGCGTCTTGCCGCCGAGTACATCGAGCGGATAATCCGCCATCCCATCGCCTTGAAGAATGATATATTTCACTTAGCAATTCCGCCTTGATGGCTTGTGCCTCACTGCCAGATGGGAAACCACACCGGCTCCATCAAGATATAATCTCGATTGCGAATCGAATCCAGAGCCCTGCGCATTTGACGCAAGGAGGTGCGCTCCAAAGTCATGACGAAAGGCAAAATCTCGTGGTGTTTTTGCTTGAGCCGATAACTTTGCTTCAAGCTTTCGATCTCTTCTTCGACATGGCGAAGCTGCCAAATTTCTGAAATGTTCACGCCAACGCGGCCGAAGACCCGGCCGATGTCGCCGACGATGCCGGCACGGTCCTGGACCACGAAGCGCACGTAGAAGGGCACATCGATGTCATTTTCCGCTTGCAGCTTCAGCAGCCCCGGCCGAATCAGACTGGGCGCCCCGCTGAATTTGCGCTCGCCGCGCGCCAGCTCGCAAACATCGCCGAGCACCGCCACCGCGGTCGGACCACCGCCGGCGCCCGGGCCGACTAAAACATAATCGCAGTCCCGTTCGCCGCGCCCGGCGCTGCTGCTCTTGCCGGCGAAACAGACGGCGTTGGTTGCGCCGTCGACGCTCGCCAGAAAATTTTCGCCCGGCACCAGGGCGGGTGAAACGA
>JBEVIO010000075.1:0-7281 GCA_040510635.1 Binatia bacterium
ATCTTAAACGGCTGCAGCAGGTGCTGAAAAATTTGCTTTCCAATGCCTTCAAGTTCACCTCCCATGGAAGGGTCGCTTTCCGCATGAATGTGGCCACGGCCGGCTGGAGCGCCGATCATGCGGCGTTGAACAATACGTCCCGGGTGATCGCTTTCGAGGTCAGAGATACAGGCATCGGCATTTCGCCCGATAAGCAAAAAATTATTTTCGAAGCTTTTCATCAGGCCGACGCGGGCACGAGCCGGCGCTACGGCGGCACCGGTTTGGGACTTGCCATCAGCCGCGAACTGGCGACGCTGCTCGGCGGAGAAATCCGCCTGAACAGCGCGCCCAATCAAGGCAGTGTTTTTACTTTTTATCTGCCCGAGAACTATGTGGGTCCGCACGTCAACGTGGCAGCGGAGGCCGGCGTTACGCTCCGACCGGCGCCGCTGATAGTTCATCAATCCGTCAAGCCGGAACAAATTCCAGACGACCGTGAATTGATCGGGCCCGGCGACTCGGTCGTGCTGATAGTCGAAGACGATCCGCATTTCGCTCATGTATTGCTCGGCATGGTGCGCGAGCAAGGCTTGAAAGGGGTCGTCTCGACTCAAGGGGCGCACGTGCGCGCGCTCGCGCACCAGTTTTCGCCGCTGGCAATCATGCTCGATATTTTTCTGCCTGATATGCTCGGTTGGACGGTCTTAAATCATTTGAAACAGGACCCGGCGACGCGGCACATTCCGGTGCAGATTATCAGCGTCGAGGAAGAACGCTTGCAAGGCCTGGGGCACGGCGCATTCTCCTATCTGATCAAACCGGCTACGACCGACGAATTGAAAAAAGCCTTCGATCGCGTTATGAGCTACGCCCAATCGCGCCGGCGCCGCTTGCTGGTGATCGAAGACAATGAAATCGAGCGTCAAAGCATCGTCGAATTGCTCAATCATGATGACGTGGAAATTGCCACGGCCGGCAGCGGAGCCGAAGCCTTGGAAGCCCTGCGCGACGGCAAGTTCGACTGTCTCATCCTCGACCTGCGGCTGCCGGATATATCGGGCTTCGAGTTGATGGAGAGCATCCGTCAAAATCCCGATCTGCGGGAGCTGCCGATCGTGGTTTGTACCGGCAAAGATTTGACCGAAGATGACAGCGCTCGCCTGGCGCGCATGGCCGAGAGCGTCATAATAAAAGACGTCCAGTCGCCCGAGCGCCTGCTCGACGAAGTGTCACTGTTTCTGCATCTGGTCGCGGCCGACCTGCCGACCCACAAGCAGCAGATGCTCGAGCGGCTGCGCCAATCGGATGAGGCCCTGGTCGGTAAAAAAGTGCTCGTCGTCGACGACGACGTGCGCAATATTTTCGCCTTGACGAGCCTCCTCGAACAACACGGCGTTCAAGTGGTCAACGCCGAAAACGGCATGGAAGCGATCTCCCTGCTCGATCAAGATCGCGATATCGACGCGGTCTTGATGGACATCATGATGCCGGAAATGGACGGCTACGAAACCATGCGCCGCATCCGGCGCGACTCGCGCCATCTGCTCTTACCGATCCTCGCTCTGACGGCCAAAGCGATGAAAGGCGATCGCGAGAAATGTCTCGACGCTGGCGCTTCGGATTATATCGCGAAACCCGTCAACACGGACGAGTTGCTCGGCCTGTTGCGCATCTGGCTCTTTGGCAAGCAGAGAATAGGCCGTGTCAGCTATGAAGACCGAACCAACAGCTAACATATTGATCGTCGACGATGATCCGCGGACGCTTCTCGCCATGGAGGCTTTGCTCTCCGGGCCGGGACGCAATACGGTCACGGCGGCGTCGGGACAAGAAGCGCTGCGCCGGCTGTTGCGTCAGGATTTCTCCGTGATTTTGATGGACGTGCGCATGCCCGACATGGACGGCTTTGAAACCGCGGATCTGATACGTCAAAACGAGCGTCTGCGTCATGTCCCGATCATTTTTCTTTCGGCCATCGATACTCTCGAAGCCGACGTGTACCGCGGCGCGGCGAAAGGAGCCGTGGATTACCTTTTCAAACCGGTCGTTCCCGAGGTTCTGAAAGCCAAGGTTTCGGTTTTCGTCGATTTATTTCATATCAACGAGCGTCTGAAGCTAAAGGCGATCCAGCAAAGCGAAGAGCGCTTTCGTCTTCTGGTCGAAAGCATGCAAGACTATGCGATCTTCATGCTCGACCCGGAGGGCCGGGTGACTTCGTGGAATACCGGCGCCGAACGGATCGAGGGTTTTCAGCCTGAAGAAATCATCGGCGCGCAGTTCGCCCGCTTTTACCCGGCCGAGGACCGAGCCCAGGGTTTTCCAGAGGAGGCGCTGCGCTATGCCGCGACCAACGGACGAAGCGAGCAAGAAGGATGGCGTGTGCGCAAGAACGGCGCGCGCTTTTGGGCGAACACGGTGGTTTCGGCGCTGCTCGACGAACGCAAAGATCTGGTCGGTTTTTCCGTAGTGACGCGAGATTTGACCGAAAAAAAGCGGATCGAGGAAGTTCTGCGCGAGAGCGAAACCAAGCTGCGGCGGCAGGCGCAAGAACTGGAGCAACAACTTATCGCTTCCGGCCGTTTGGTTTCGCTCGGCGTCATCACCGCCTCCATGGCCCATGAATTCAACAATCCTTTGGGTATCGTCATGGGCTTCACGCAACAATTGTTAAGTGAGTTCGAGCCCAACACGCCGAATCATCAGGCGCTGAAAATCATCGACGAAGAAACCAAACGCTGCCAGAGAATCATTCAAGAGCTCTTGCAGTATTCTCGGCCCAAAAACGCCGACCTCTGTCCGACCGATGTCAAGCAGGCGATCGACAAGACGATGAACATGGTCGCCAACCGTCTTTATAAACAAAAAATCGAAACGCGCGCGATGATCGCTGATGATTTACCGCTGATTCCCGCCGACCCGCAGCAATTGGAGCAAGTGCTGATCAACCTTTTCTTAAATGCTATCGATGCCATGCCGAAAGGCGGCAATCTTGAGGTCGAGGCCACGCTCAAGGCAACCCAGGAGAATACGCCTAGCCTCGTCATTACGGTGATCGATAGCGGCTCGGGAATCGATTCGGAAGACCTCGCCAAGATCTTTCAACCCTTTTTTTCCGCCAAGAAAGGCAAAGGTATCGGCCTCGGCCTTTCGATCAGCGAACGGATCATCAAAAATCACGGCGGCACGATCGCCGTGGAGAGCATGCCGGGCCAGGGCACGACCTTTAGAATTCATCTGCCCTTGGAACAGAAGCTTGCCGAAGGCGTCAACATGAACAATGGGCGAGACCCGAGAGAAGAACCCGAGGACATCGACAAAATGATGAAGCTCTTCGGCGCCAAGGCGTAAGGCACAGACAACCGTCCGCTGTGATTTTTTTCGACGGAAAAGTCGGCTACTCTAACCCAAGAATCCCAACCCCTCACGCGAACCCGCAAACGTGTCCCCTGTTGTTTTGGGGCCTAGAACCAAATCCGCGTCATTGAAATATTCCGATTCTCGAGTCCGCGTTATTGTAGTAGCGGTGAAGATTCGGGATAATCATGCCCAGGCGCATCTTGATTCGCCCGGAGGTCAGCATGAAATTCGAACGGATCAGTATCAATCCGAAGCAGATGGATGGCGTACCCTGCATCAGAAGCTTGCGCATTCCCGTTGCGACGGTGGTCGGGATGTTGGCCGACGGCATGTCGAATGAAGAAATTCTCAGCGCCTATCCCGATCTCGAAGCGGAAGATATCCGCGAAGCATTGCGCTTCGCCGCCGCGGCCCTTCGCGAACGGGAACTGCCCTTGATCGAGATTCAGTGAATTTCCTCATCGACAGTTCCTTGTCTCCGCTGGTCGCAGAGCAACTGCGGCTCGCCGGGCACGACTCGATTCAAGTGCGGCGTTACGGCATTCATAAGGCCGACGATGAAGTTGTCTTTGCACGCGCCGCGGAGGAATACCGCGTGCTTGTCTCCGCCGACACCAACTTTGCGTCGATACTCGCGGCGCGTCAAGCCGTGAAACCTTCGGTGATCTTGTTCAGGCGGGAAGCACCGCGCCGCGCCGAAAAACAAGCGGCCTTGTTGCTCGCCAATATGCCGACTTTAACTGAGCTGCTCGAACAAGGCAGCTTGGTGGTTTTCGAGGACGGCCACTTGCGCGGCCGTCCGTTACCACTCCAGCAAACGCGCAAGTCCTAAACGGTTTGAAGGTCAGCGCTCGCAGCCCGGCTTACGTATCGCGCTCGCTCGTCGGCCCGACTTCGCCGGTGCACCACGGCACAAAAGCTTTCATCTTGCACCTCGCGCCATGGGCCTTGAGCTCCTTCTCGAAGATCCCGTGAATTTCGCGATCTTCATCCTCGTACTCGATCTGCCAACCGCCTTCCTTCATGCTCCGGTCGGCATTCTCGCCGCCGCCGCCACGGCCTTTATAAAGGCCCATGTCACCGGGGCGGAGCGCAAGATACCGGGCTCGCGTCGTTCCAGAGTTGAAATGTTGATGATAGCAGTTGTCGCTGGGCACGGTCACCATCGAGCCTAACTGCCAATCGCACTTGATCATGTCCGAACGATCTTCTTTGGTCCAAATCAACGAGTAGCCGCCCGTGCCGCTCAGTAGAACCAGATGGGCGCCGGGCCCATGGCGGTGTGCTTTCTTGTAGGTGCCGATCGGAAACTCGGAGATGTGACTCTTGGTGTTATTGTCGGCCATCTCCAGCATCGCGTTGATACCGCCGGCGCCGCGCTCCTTCCAGCCGTAGAGCAACATGTCCGGCGCGTTGGCGATGAAGTTGGATTCCCATATCCGGCGGTTGAAGAGCTTGCCTTTGCCGCTAAAGTAATCTTCTTCCCCCGCGTAACGCTTATGAAACAGGTAATTGCAATTGAAGATAAAATCATTGTCGCGGTATAGACGCATCATCGGCGGCGCGTTGGTTACCGCGATATAGCGCGCCGGCTCTTGCCCGCTGCCGTTGAAGTTTTGGTACTTCGCGTTGAGTGGGATTGAAAACAGGCTGCCGGCCTGCCACTCGAAGCTACTCTTTTGTTTTTCGTCCTGCCAGATGGTCGTTGCGCCCCGGCCGGAAACGACATAGATCGTGAGCTCATACATGTGATGCGCCGGCTCCGACTTACCGCCTGGCTTGATCTCGATGACGTGACAATCGTTGGGCATGTGACGGTTATCGATGTGGACGACCGCTCCACTGCCTCCCTTTCGCTCCCATGGACCGAGCTCGATCTTTGCTAAGCTCGGAAAGTAGTGGTTCTTATAAACTCTGACGCCCTCCTTCTGCAGCCATTCTGCGTAAGGATCGGTCTTAGAGTAATCTTTGAGACCCTCTTTGGGGGTCTCCGCGACTTTCATGTCTGTGCCTAACATCACCACGGTTGGAATCCTCCTGTCAAAAAATGAATCGTAATTTGTCGATCACTGCCGATTATCCGCGCGCCGCCGGGTCATCTACACCGTCCTTTTTGAAATATCCGATACAGGGCGAATTTGTCAATGAGTCCATCCCGACAGAGCGGTTCCGGTTGGTCTTCGGCCATAATACTTCAAGAATTAGTTGGTCATCTAATAAGCCATTGCCATCGCGCAAGAGATCCGTAAACTTCCTGAAACGAATGGTGCGCGCGAAGGATTTTCTCTTCTTTACGAACTTGTTTGGTTTTCCTTGCTAACCCAAGCTGCGAAATTTGCTGCATTAAGTGTTGCTAAGCACAGTGGCATGTCGGTTGCAAAATTTATCATCGCGCAGCTGAATTCAGGCGCGACGAAAAAGAAGGAGGTGAACCATGGTACCAGGTATTATTTTATGGCTTTTAGGAGTTCCGCTCAGTGTTCTTGTCTTGCTCTGGCTGTTCGGCGTCCTACGCTAACCGACGAATTCCTTGTCCAGCCCGCGGTCGTCTATCGACCTGCGGCGTATTCGGCTGCGCGGCGCACGAATCATCCCGGTTCAGCCGCGCCGCTGACGATTCTCGGGTCAACGCACAAACATGCAACCGATCACCGCTCTCTCCTATAATATCCACGAATGTGTCGGCTTGGACCGACGCCGCGACCCGATGCGGGTCGCGCAGGTTATCCGGGACAGCGGCGCGCAGATTATCGGCCTCCAGGAAGTTCACTCCGATGGGACCGGCGCCGAAGAGTTGCATCAGATGAACTATCTAGCACGGGCCACGGGGCTCCAGGCGGTGCCCGGCCCATCGGTAGAACGGCGCAACGGACACTACGGCAACGTTTTGCTAACTAGCGGCAAGGTCCTTGCGGTGAACAAAATCGACCTCACTTATCGCCGCCGAGAACCGCGCGGCGCCATAGACGCTGACCTCGATCTGGATGGCGAAACCGTGCGTGTGATCGTCACACATCTTGGGCTTCGCGGCACTGAGCGGCGTTTCCAAGTGGGGAAACTTTTAGCCGCGCTAGCAAATCAGCGAAGTCGAATCGTGATCGTGATGAGCGATTTCAATGAATGGATGCCGACCGGTCGTTCGCTGCGTTGGATCCACACGCGTCTGGGAAAAACCGCTTTGATCCGAACGTTCCCGTCGTCCTTCCCGTTGTTTGCGCTCGATCGTATTTGGGTGTCACCTCCGGGAGCTCTTGCCGCCCTCGCCTGCATGAGAACTCCCCTGACCCGGTTAGCCTCTGACCATCTGCCGTTGAAAGCACTTATTCAGTGCCCACCGGCGAAGAGCTAGCAAGTGACGTCGGAAAAGGGCTTTCGATCGCTGGCCCGGCAGCGCTGAAAATCCGCAAATCGCCAGCCGGGTCAGCGAAAACCGAATGTAGACTAAGAACGATAACTTCGACCGCGTAACATCAGATAGAACAAACCGAGGCCGAGTATTGCCGCTTGCAAAGGATACTTACGTATGACTTCTTTTAAATCCGCCGCCATCGCCTCGAACTTATTTTCGCGTAGATAAGAGCTAGCGCTCTCGACACCGTCCGCTACTGCTGAAATAGCCCCACGAGCTTTGTTCGCGGCATTTTCGCCGAACTCATACGTTTTCGCTTTGATTCCACTCAGCATATCGTCGCCCGATGCTTGATACTCGCTGAACCGATGATCGACTTCTTCCTCGGCTTGGTCGCGCGTACAACCATATTTCTGTTGGATCAATCCAACCAACCGGTCCTTTTGTCCGCCGATCCATTCAAAATCGTCGTCACTTAAATTGCCCCACCAGGATCGGAGCTTGCCACGCAATTGCCGCCAGTTTCCCGCCAGAATATCTTCGTTCATGTAGAACTTCTCCTTCTAAACTAAGAATTACGCCATGATTTTATC
>JBEVIO010000076.1:0-7231 GCA_040510635.1 Binatia bacterium
CAACGGCGCCGCCAACCTCCAGCCGTCGTACGTCGGTTTGCGTTCCTGCAAGGCGCAGCCGACGGCGCCGAGCATTGCGATGAACCACAGGATCAGCAGGTTGCGCTTCGTCATCAGAATTTTTTGCTATCGCGTAACCGCGCCTTCGGACGCGGACGACACCAGCTTGGCATATTTCGCCATCACGCCCGTTTTGTAACGCGGCGGCGGCGGCGTCCATTTGGTCAAGCGTGCTTTCAGCTCTTGCTCCGAAATATCGACGTCCAATCGTCGCGCTTTGATGTCGAAAATTATCGTATCGCCGTCGCGCACCGCCGCGATCGGTCCGCCGTGCGCCGCCTCCGGCGCCACATGTCCTGCCATCAGTCCGTGGGTTGCGCCCGAGAAACGACCGTCCGTGAGCAACGCAACCGAATCGCCCAATCCGGCGCCGACCAGCGCCGCGGTAACGCCGAGCATCTCGCGCATTCCCGGCCCGCCCTTCGGCCCTTCGTAGCGAATGACGACCACGTCGTTGTCTTTGATCTTGCCGTGCTGTACGGCTTGAAAGGCCTCTTCCTCGCGATCGAATACCCGCGCCGGCCCTTTGTGAATCATGCGCTCATGCCCCGCGACTTTGACCACGCAGCCTTCCGGCGCCAGATTGCCTTTGAGAATAACCAAGCCGCCGGTCTGTTTGAGCGGATTCGTCATAGGTCGAATCACCTCTTGCCCAGGAGTTTCCTTGGTCATTTGCGCTGCTTCAGCGATCGTCTTACCCAACACCGTAATCGTATCGCCATGAATCAGTCCGGCTTCGATCAAGCGCTTGGCGACGAGTTGAATGCCGCCGGCTTTGTATAGATCGTTGGCGACGAATCGTCCGCCTGGCTTAAGATCGGCGATCAGCGGTGTACGCTCGCTGATCCGGTCGAAATCGTCGATCGTCAATTCGACACCCGCTTCGCGCGCGATCGCGAGCAGATGCAACACAGCGTTAGTTGAACCGCCGGTGGCGGCAACGGCTGCAATCGCATTTTCAATCGCTTTGCGGGTGAGAATCTGTGACGGCCGTAAATCGGCCTTCAGTAAATCCATCACGAGTTTACCAGCATTGAACGCCGCTTCATCTTTTTCCCCAACGGTCGCAGGAATGCCGTTGCTGCCCATCGGCGAGATGCCGAGAAATTCCAGCACGGTCGACATGGTGTTGGCGGTAAATTGTCCGCCGCAGGCGCCCGCGCCGGGGCATGCGGCGTTTTCCACGGCGAGAAATTGTTCGGCATCGATCCGTTTGCTGCCGTAAGCGCCCACCGCTTCGAAGACGTCTTGAATGGTGAGATCTTTATCACCCAGATGCCCCGGCGCGATCGAACCGCCGTAGAGCGCCAAACCGGGAATATCGAGACGCGCCAGCGCCATCACCACACCGGGGTTGGTCTTGTCGCAGCCGGATAAACAAACCAGCGCATCGAAATGATTGCCGCGCGCGACCAACTCGATGGAATCGGCGATCACCTCGCGGCTGATTAGCGAGCATTTCATGCCTTCCGCGCCCATGCTGATACCGTCGGAAATCGACACCGTGTTGAACTCCATCGGCGTGCCGCCGGCGGCGCGAATGCCTTCTTTCACTTTGGCCGCGAGCCGGCGCAAATGATAATTGCACGGCCCGATCTCGATCCAGGTATTGGCCACGCCGACGATCGGCCGGCGCAAGTCTTCATCGGTAAAACCCACCGCTTTGAGCATCGCCCGCGACGGCGCGCGGTCGGGCCCGTCAGTGATCACTCCGCTCCTGGGCTTCAAATTTTCCGCCATATATCGCTCCTGGTTACACGTAATGAAAAGGTTTTTTAATTAACTATGCCGTCGCGCTGTTTGCAAGCCGGTGCTGTATCGAAAACGGCTCCTTTCTTGAAGCGTCTCGCCCCAAACTCTATCGTGGTAGTCAATGGATTTTAAAATGCTCGGCCGAAAATATGTTTTGGCATCGCTGCTGGCGGGTTTGGCAAGTTCAAGCATCGCCGCGGTCCAACTCACCAAAGCGCAAGGCGATGCCCTTGAGCGCAAGATCGACGAGATCGCCAAGAACGGTTCGAGCAATCCCGTGCGGCCGAAGAAAACCCTAATATCGGAACCCGAAGTTGCGTCCTATCTGGCGTTCAACGGCAAAGACAAAATTCCTCGCGGGCTAGCCAATCCCGCAATCTCCATGCTCGGCAACGGTAATCTTGCCGGGCGGGTTTTTGTCGACATCGATGAGTTTAAACGCCAGCGCGGTTCGAGCGGCTTCATGGACCCGCTCAGTTATGTTTCCGGTCAAGTGCCGCTCACGGCGCGGGGCGTTCTCACTAGCCGCGACGGCAGAGGACATTTTCAACTGGGCTCAGCCGAGATCCTTGGCGTTCCACTGCCGAAGTCGATTTTACAGGAGCTCGTCAGTTTCTTCTCGCGCACGCCTGAATATCCGCGCGGATTCAACATCGAAGAGCCGTTTAATCTACCGGCAAAAATCCGCCAGGTCGCGGTCCACCACGGCGAGGCGCTTATTGTCCAGTGATAAAAATCCGAAGGCGAGAACGAAATTTAAATAGTCCGACGAGGCAAACTCCAGGGGGGTTCGCATCACACCGCTCCGCGGCTGCGAAAACATTAAATCTTCCCAGCCGCGATGCCGTGCCTAAATCACTTTTTGTAAAGCTTGTCGATAAAGCCGCTCTGATCGAGCTCTTTCAACAACGCCAGATTGACAAACTCCTCGGGCCTGGCGCCTTTCGCTTTAGGATTGCGCTTGGCCACATCCTCGATCTGGAACTCGATCCTCTTCATCGATCGCGAGATCAAGTCGGTCATGCTGCGCCACGCCACCTTGGCGTCACTGCGTGGGATGGAGATTATTAGTGGGCATGGCGCGCGCTCAGTGATTTTGCTTAGGTCGGCTATCTCGCCGATCTCGCCGTGCGCGCGGCGCACCAGCGCCAAGGCATGGGCGCCGTCCTCCTCCAAAACCCGCGAACAGTTGGGCTCGCGCTCCATGCTAGTGCTCCTGCCCGCGTCGAGGGCTTTGCCCGACATGAAAGCGCCTGGATTTTGCGCGCCGACGAGCCGTTGACACCTCCCGCCGAAGAAGTGTCTCCTTGATTTTAATCCCGCTTTCAAGAATAGGCTTTATGCGGTAAAGTAGTAAGATTTCGCGTCCGTCGGATTAACTACCTTGAGCAGGACATGGGCATCTAAAGGGGTGGCATTGTTGGTTTGGCGCGCTGGCTGAAAGACAAGAATTGGAGACAATGTGGTTAAACCTCATCCGCTTTTCCTTCGTTCTCTAGTACTGCTCTCACTGGCTCTCGCCCACCCGGTGCCGGCGCAGGCCAATGGCCCGGTCATGGCGGGAGTCGCAGGGCCGGGCGTTAACTTGATCTACGCGTATCTCGCTCAGGACGCGGGAATGTGGAAAAAGCATGGCCTTGACGTGCGCGTAGTCCTGTTTGATTCGGGTTCGACGCTTACCCAGGTTGCCCGAACTGGTGAGGTCAAGTTTGCGATCAATTCCGGGCCGGGGACGATTGCTGCGCGCACTCAGGGCGCAGACGCCGTGATGGTCGCCGCTGTCGTCAACACCCTTCCCTACAGTTTGGTTGCTACGAAGGGAATCACCAAATGGGCCGATCTCAAGGGGAAAAAAATCGGCATCAGCCGTATTGGGTCAGGAACCGACACTGCCATTCGTCTGCTGTGCAAGAAATTCGGCCTCGACCCCACTAAAGACATCATCATTTTGCAAGGGGGTACTCAGCCGAGCCGCTTACAGGCTTTGTCGGTGGGCGCCCTGGACGCCACGTTGGTATCCCCGCCCTTGGATTTAACCGCGAAGAAGCAGGGCTTTTCCGTGTTGGTAAACGTCGCGGAGTTGGGCATTCTCTATCCTCAGCTCGTGATCGAAACCAGCGACCGTTTCAACCGGGAAAATCCGCAAATGGTCAAGAATTTCTTGAAAGGATTCATCGAAGGCGTCCACTACCTCGCCACGCATAAAGGGGAGACCAAAGAGATCATCACCAAGTATCTGAAGAGCTCCGATCCGGAGATTCTTGAATCGACTTATCAGAGTTTTCTCCAGGTGACCGACTACAGCGCCCATCCGAATCTCGAAGGCATTCGCAACGCCATCGACGAAGTGGCGCAACGCGTCCCGGCGGCGCACGGCAAGAGACCCGAAAGCTTTGTGGATTTACGGTTTCTCAAGGAATTACAGCGAGAGAACTTTTTCAAGCAGTTTTAAAATTGACTGATGCTTCGGATCACACGGTGTTACAACATCCCTTGGTGTCTTGAACCTGTGCGCCACACATTCACTGCCAATGCCCTCCTTGCGGCGAATAGCTAGTTGCTATTGAATTCGACTCGGTCATTGGGTTATAAGGCCAACACTTCATCCGAGGTAGAATGTGAAGCAAATGTATTCGATCCTAGCCGGCAAGTTAGCGTCGTTGATGCTAGCGCTATTTGCTTTTCCGGTTTCGCTTATCGCTGTCGATCAACCGATCGTTGGCATCGCCGGCCCTGCGATTAATATGATCTACTCTTTCGTTGCCCGAGACGCTGGGCTCTTTCAGAAGCATGGCATCGATCCTAAGCTTGTGGTCTTCGACTCCGGCTCGGTGCTGGCCCAAGCTGCCCTAGCCGGTGACGTTAAGGTCTCCGTAACCTCAGGCCCGGTGACCATCGCGTCACGCACTCAAGGCGCAGACGCCATCTTGATCGCCAGTTTTGTGAACACCCCGCCCTACAGCATCGTGGCGGCCAAAGGCATTACCAAGTGGGAACAGCTGAAGGGAAAGAGAATCGCTATGAGCCGTTTCGGCTCGGGCACTGATACTTCGCTTCGTCTTGTGCTTAGAAAATTCGGCCTCGACGCGACTAAAGATCTAATCGTGCTGCAACTCGGCACCCAACCGAGCCGTTATCAGGCCTTGGTCGCCGGCAATATCGAAGCGACAATAATCTCACCACCGCTGGATCTCACAGCAAAAAAGCAGGGATTTAACATTTTAGTCAACATCGCGGAGCTGGGAATTCCTTATCCACAGCAGGGCATCGAAACGACCGACCGCGTCATCCGTGAGAGTCCGCACCTAGTGAAAGCATTTCTCAAAGGATATATGGAAGGCGTTTACTATGCCGCTAAGTTCAAAGACTTAACAAAAAAAGTCATTATCAAATATTTAAAAACGACCGATCCCGAAATTCTTGAGGCGACCGTCCAAAGTTATGTTCAGGTAACCGACTACACCGGCTATCCGGACCTGGAAGGCATTCGCAACGCCATGGATGAAGTCGCATTAAGAGTTCCGGCGGTAAAGAATAAAAAGCCCGAAGATTTCGTCAACACCCGATTCCTCAAAGAGCTAGAGAAAGAGGGCTTTTTCAAATCGCTCAGCAAGTGATCAATCTCGCCAACCTCAGTGGTGTCTTCGCGCCTACTCGATAAAGTATGTCAAGTTTGCGCTTCAAGCAGGTCGACGTCTTCACGCAAAAACTTTTCCTGGGAAATCCGGTCGCCGTGGTCTTGGGTGCGGATAAACTCGACACGCATGAGATGCAGCAAATCGCTGCGTGGACAAACCTCTCCGAGACCACGTTTGTTTTAGCGCCGTCGTCAATTACAGCCGACTATCGTTTAAGGATATTTACACCGAAACAGGAGCTGCCCTTCGCCGGACACCCGACGATCGGCAGTGCTCACGCCGTGCTCGAAAGCGGCTTTGCAGCCGAGCGGAACGGACACCTTCGGCAGGAATGCCTCGCCGGCATGATCGATCTCACAATCGAGAAAGCGAAAACCGGCGAGCGCATTTTCATTCGAACTCCGAGAGCTAAAGTCAACGCTCTCGAGCCAGATCAAATTCAGCGACTAATGGCGGCCTTGGGCACGACAAGAAACAATCCGCCCGCACCACTACGCGTTGATGTCGGTGTGGTGTGGTTGATTGTGGATCTGGGCGATGCACGGGCTGTCGATGGATTGAATCCTGATCTGGGAAGCCTAGGCAAAATCAGCGCTGAAACTCATGCAGCCGGTGTAACTATTTTTGGTCAGATGAAGGATGGGCCGGCGCGCCTGCACGTGCGTTCGTTTGCACCCGCACTCGGCGTACCTGAAGATCCGGTTTGCGGTAGCGGCAACGCCAGCGTTGCCGCATATCTAATTCACACGGGATTGATAAGCGGAATTGGCACCGACTACACAGCCCGGCAAGGCATGAACGTCGGTCGTGACGGTTTGGTGGCGGTGAAGGTCGCTGGCGACGAGATCAGCATCGGCGGCTACGCGGTGACCTGCCTCGACGGCACCTTATGCGTCGCGTGATGTCGGTTTGGAATTTTTGTTGATGCTTTTCGATGACCGCAAGGGAAGCTGTTTCAGCCCGTTTGGCTTCTCGACAAACATGCGGAGTCCGGTTACCACAAAAACGCTCACTAAGAGCCCGTAAGAAATTAAGTCAGATAGCATGGTTCCTCCTGTTCAGTTTAACCGGTGTCGTCTACCGGCGTTATAGAGGACCAGCGAAACGCAAAACACGAGCCAGTAGTAATTGCTCGTCCGGAGCCGCTAAGTGGTTGAATCGTCGATATTCCTATCCAACTCGTGCCGACGTTATACGAAACTTTTGCGTAGATCTTAGACATTTATGCTCAATCGACGCGAGTGAGGGCATTGTTGCGCTTGTCGAGTTTTCCGTGAAATATGCCACCAGGGGCTATCGGACGCTCGGCAACGCCGATCACCCCCACACGTCCTTCGCCACCTGCGCAACTAATCGCAATTTTGCGATCTGATCGTCGATCGTCAACTTGTTGCCCAGCACGGTGCTGGAAAAGCCGCACTGCGGGCTGATGCCGAGCTGATCGAGAGGCACGAGCTTGCTCGCTTCGTCGATACGCCGTTTGAGATCGTCAGCTTTTTCCAATTCTCCGCTCTTGGTTGTGACCAGCCCCAGAATCAGTTTTTTGTCTTTGGGCAGGTAACGTAGCGGCGCGAAGTTTCCCGCTCGCGGCGTATCGAATTCCAAAAAATAACCGTCGACCTTCAGAGCGTTGAACAAAACTTCGGCCACCGGATCGTAGCCCCCTTCAGCGACCCAGGAACTGCGGAAATTGCCGCGGCAAAGGTGAGTGCATACCGACATGTTCGCTGGGCGATCTTTGATGCATTCGTTGATTAGCTCGGCATACAGCGCCGGCAGTT
>JBEVIO010000077.1:0-3992 GCA_040510635.1 Binatia bacterium
ATGATCCGGGGTCGCACATTTACGTGCGCAACAAAGAGAAAGCCTGCCGGGAGGTAGGCATCAAATCCTTCGAGCATCTGTTGCCAGCGACGATTCCGGAAAAAGAATTGCTGGCGCTCGTGCATCAGCTCAACAAGGACAACGACGTGCATGGCATCTTGGTACAGTTGCCGCTGCCGCCGCATATTCGCGCGGAAAAAGTTTTGGAAGCGATCTCGCCGCGCAAAGACATCGATGGCTTTCATCCGATGAGTCAGGGCATGTTGCTGCTCGGCGGCGACGGCTTTCGGCCGTGCACGCCGCTCGGCATCATGAAGCTGCTGGCGGCGGCGGGTTGCGATCCAAAAGGAAAAAACGCCGTCGTCGTCGGACGGAGCAATATTGTCGGCAAGCCGGTGGCGCTGATGCTGCTCGAGAAACACGCGACGGTGACGATCTGTCATTCGCGCACTGCGAGTTTGCGCGACGAAGTCGGCCGGGCCGACATTTTAGTGGTGGCCATCGGCAGGGCGGGATTGGTTCGCGGCGATTGGATCAAGCCCGGCGCGGTGGTGATCGACGTCGGCGTCAATCGGTTAGCGAGCGGCAGGCTGACCGGCGATGTGGAATTTGACAGTGCCAAGGAGCGCGCGTCGGCGATCACGCCGGTGCCGGGCGGCGTCGGTCCGATGACGATTTGCATGTTGCTCTACAACACCTTGAAAGCCGCGAAAAACTCACTGCAACGCGAGCGTTGAGCGATCGGTCACGAGTGGATCTATCTGCCGAGGCCGCGCCGATGAAAAAAACTCCGCTCTACGCCGCGCACCACCGCGCTGGCGCGAAAATGGTGGAATTCGCCGGCTGGGACATGCCGGTGCAATATCAGGGTGTCATCCAGGAACATTTGGCCGTGCGCGGCCAGGCAGGGTTATTCGATGTGAGCCACATGGGCGAGATTGAAGTCCGTGGTGAGGGAGCTCTCGATCTGTGCCAACGCATCAGCGCCAATGACGTTGCGCGCATGAAGCCCTTTCAGGCGCAGTATAACTTACTGCTCAACGAAAACGGCGGTATCGTTGACGACGTCATTTTTTATCGCTTGTCGGCGGCGATATTTTTTATTTGTGTCAACGCTGCGAACACCGATAAGGACTTTCATTGGATCGAACGCCAGGCGAGCGCGGCAGTGGAGGTCGAAAACGTCAGCGCCAAGTACGCCCAGTTGGCTTTGCAAGGGCCGCGCGCTAAGAAGATCCTCGAGCCGCTCACGGCTCTCGATTTAGGTGAGCTCAAATCTTTCTATTTCGCCTTTGCCGATGTGGCGGGTGTGCGCTGCTTGGTAGCACGCACTGGATACACCGGCGAGGACGGCTTCGAACTGTACTGCAATGCGGATGACGCCACTCGTCTGTGGGATGCGCTCTTGCATGCGGGTGCGCCGGACGGCCTGTGTCCGGCCGGCTTGGGCGCGCGTGATACGCTGCGGCTCGAAAAGGGCTATCCGCTTTACGGCCATGAGCTCGACGACACGACGACGCCGCTCGAAGCGGGCTTGGGATGGGTGACAAAATTTTCCAAGCCGCATTTTATTGGCCGGGATATTTTAATTCGGCAGAAAGAAACCGGCGTCAAGCGCAAACTGGTCGGGCTGGAAATGATCGAGCCGGGGATCGCGCGAAGCGGATACGGATTATTCAAGGGCGGACAATCGATCGGCCGGGTCACCAGCGGCACCAAGTCGCCATCTCTCGGCAAATCGATCGCGCTCGGTTACGTGGCATCGGCAGAGTCGGAGCTCGGTAATCTCGTCGATGTGGAAATTCGCGGCCGGCACATGCCGGCAAAAGTCGTTTCGATACCGTTCTACAGCCGTTGACCGCACGGCGATAAAGCGTGAAGGAGGTTAGCGATGGAAATTCCTGAAGGACTAAAATATTCCAAGGAACATGAGTGGGTGCTGGTGGAAGGCAAGTCGGCGACCATCGGCATTACCGAGTACGCGCAGGAAGAACTCGGCGATATCGTTTACGTCGAGTTGCCTGAGGTCGGCGAGAAGGTGGTCAAGGACGATCCTTTCGGCGCCGTCGAGTCGGTCAAGGCCGTTTCCGATGTCTATGCGCCTGTAAGTGGAGCGGTGCTCGAGGTGAACGACGTGTTGCCGGACAATCCGGAAACGATCAACGACGATCCCTACGGCGACGGTTGGCTGATCCGGGTTGAATTGTCGGACCTGGATGATCTGAAAGATCTGATGGACGCGGAAGAATACGCCGAATACGTCGCCCAGCAAAAAGAAGAAGACGACGATGACGAAGAAGAAGACGAAGAAGATTCTGAAGAGGAAGAAGAAGAGGATAAATAACCGCGTCGATGGGCTATACTCCGCACACGCCGGCAGACCGGGAACACATGCTGCGCACGATCGGCGTCGATGCGGTGGAAGCGCTCTATCGGCATGTGCCCGCCACGCTGCGCGACCGTGCGCGAATTGATTTACCCCAAGGCCTGACGGAGTTGGCCGTGCGCAGGCGGCTCGCCGAGTTGGCGGCGCGCAACGCAACCGCCCTCGACTGGAGCTTGTTTCTCGGCGGCGGTATCTACCATCATTTCATTCCCAGCGCCGTCGACGCGACGGTATCGCGATCGGAGTTTTCTACCTCCTACACGCCCTATCAGCCGGAGGTGAGCCAGGGAACCTTACAGGCGCTATTCGAATTTCAAACGATGATTTGCCAGCTCGCCGGCATGGAAGTCGCCAATGCCGGCGTGTACGACGGTGCTTCCGCAGCGGCTGAAGCCGCGCTCATGTCTCGCCGCATCCAACCGCCGAGCCGGCGGCGAGTGTTGGTGTCGCGGGCGCTGCACCCGCAATATCGCGCCGTGATTGCGTCTTATCTTAAGAATCTCAAGGATGTGCGCCTCGAGGAAATTCCGTTCGACGCCATGGGTGCAACTGATGTCGGGGAGCTTGCCCAGCGATTGAACGATCAAGCCATGTGCGTGATGGTCGGCTACCCGAATTTTTTCGGTGTTATCGAAGACCTGGCGTCGATCCAAGCCGCATGCGCCAAAGCGGGGGCGCAATTGATCTCTGTGACGACGGAAGCGCTCGCGCTCGGCCTGCTCAAGCCGCCGGGGGAATTCGGCGTCGACATCGCGGTCGGCGAGGGACAGAGTTTGGGCGTGCCAATGAGCCTCGGTGGTCCAGCTTTCGGTTTTTTTACTTGTCAAAAGAAATTTGTCCGAAGCATTCCCGGACGCCTTGTCGGCGAGACTGTCGATACGGACGGGCGGCGCGGTTTCGTCTTGACCCTGGCGACGCGCGAGCAGCATATTCGGCGCGAGAAGGCGACTTCGAATATTTGCACCAGCCAGACGCTTTGCGTGCTCGGCGCCACCGTTTACATGTCCCTGTTGGGCAAGAACGGCCTGCGCCGCATGGCGGAAATCAACGCTCTGCGCGCGGGCGCGGCGTTCGGAAAACTCCGGTCCGGCGCCAAGCTCGAGGCGGTTTTTTCCGGTCCCTGTTTCAACGAGTTTGTCCTGCGCGCGCGCGATATGCGCCAATGGTTCGCCAAGTGCGCTGCCAATAAGATTATTCCCGGCATACCTCTGGGGGATTTCTATCCGGAATTGCAAGATTGTTTATTGATCTGCGTCACCGAGATGAACGAACGAGAGGAGATCGAGCGCCTTGTCGATAGCCTCGCCGAATAATCAGCGGCCGCGCGCGGGCGAAACAAAACTCTTATTCGAGAGCGGCTCCACGGGACGCAGCGCGGCCCTATGGCCGACCGAACCGGGGCAAGTCGAGGACGTAATCCCTGCCAGTCTGCTGCGCCGAGATATCCCCGGCTTTCCCGAGTTGGGCGAGCTTGAAGTGCTGCGTCATTTCACCCGCTTGTCCCAGCGCAATTTCGCCATCGAAAGCCAGTTTTATCCGCTCGGCTCGTGCACGATGAAATACAATCCCAAGATCAACGAAGTGGTCGCGCGTTTTCCCGGCTTTG
>JBEVIO010000078.1:0-9360 GCA_040510635.1 Binatia bacterium
AGATTTTTCCCGGCGACTACGATGCCGTGGCCGCGCAGCAGGACGGCGCGTTTATCGGCGATGACTTTAAGCAGCGCTTCGCCGCGCGCCGGGTTGGTGATCAACTGCGCTTCCGGGTAAAGCGGCACGCCGTCGCTAAAGATCGCTCCTTGGAGAGTGACGGGGTGAAATTTGCGCTTGGCGATGGTGAAGAGCGTCGCGTAGGGCGTGTGCAGGTGCGCAACGGCAAGCGCATCCGGGCGCGCCGCGTGGATCGCGGTGTGAATCGGCCACTCGACCGGCGGACCTTGTTCGCCTTCGAGAGGCTTGCCGCTCAGATCGCAAGGCACCATCTCCTCAGCGCGCAAGCTGCCTTTGTCGGAGCCCATGCCCGGTGTGATGAAGACTCGTTTTGACTCTGGTTGATACACACTCACGTGTCCAAACACGCCGATCATTCCCTGCATCGCAAAGATCCGCGTGCAGGTGGCGAGTTGGCCGCGCAATTCATATTCAGTTGCCATGATTTATCTCCTTAGGCTTGCTTCGAGTTCTTTTTTGACTTCTTCGACCAATCTCAGCTGCAGCAGTCGCTCCGGCGGCACGTCGTCTTTGATCTGCAGGGGAATTTTGATGTCGTATTCTAAAAAATTCTTGATGCCTTCGCCGGATGGCAGCCCCGGCACGCCGGGCGGCAAAGCCCGGACGTAATTTTTCGTGCCTTCGACGACCATCGCGCGCGTGGCATTGCCGAGCTGAAGTTTCTTGATGCCGAGATCGACGGCTTCTTCCGGGCGATCGCGCACGAACATCAAGCCGCGGATCGCCCCCTTGAGCCAGCGCTTGATCTGCGCCGGATTGTCGCGAATTTTTCTCTCCGTGGCGACGAAGCCCTGAAACGGCATCGGAAAAAGATCGCCGAGAAAGCCGAGGGAGACCAGCCCTTCTTTTTGGGCGAAGACGAGGCCGCCGGGATCGACCGTGGTCGCCTGCGCGTTGCCGCTCTTGATCGTTAGAATGCGGGTTCTCGTGTCCGCGCCCACGGCGATGCGCATAATTTCTTTTGACGTCACGCCGCCGCGCTCGGCGAACATCGTGATCATCCGGTCTTGGGTGTCGCCGGCACTACCGATGGCAACTTTTTTGCCCTTCAAGTCAGCAGCCGTTTTGATGTTGGGATCGGCGACGAGATAAAAGGTGACTTTCTCAGATTGAAAGTAGATGCCTTTCAGCGGCGCGCCCTTGAGCGCGGCGCGCATGCCGCTGCCGCCGGCACCGCTATAATCGACGTCGCCGCGGAGCAAAGCGGCGATCGACAGCGGACCGGAGATAACAACGGTTTCGTTTTCGAGCCCTTCGTCTTTGAAGAATCCTTTGGCGTCGGCGACGTAGATAGAAAGATAATTCAGATTGGCCTGCGGGATCGCGGTGCGGATTTTTTCGGCGCGAGCTATAGATACCCCCAATAATAAGGCGGCTGTTATCGACAAATAGCAGCACGATCGCGGCAGTTCAGACAGCACTGGGAAATTCCTGGTTGACTTGCGAATAACCGTCATCACGAGAAATATCTGTAGATCAGCCGCTTCGGATGAGTAATCGCGAGCCACAGCGCGCGCATCTTGCCAGCGATGCCGCAGCGCGGCGTGAAGAGATCCTTGAGCATCAGGCTAAGCGGGATTCTATGCTTGGGAAATTTCTGCTCGCCGATGTTGCGCACGGCGTATTTTTCTTTGGCCTCTTTCAGCACATAAACGACATTGCCACCGCCGGCTTCTTTCTCGCCGTATATATAGCCGCCGACCGCCTCGGCTTGTTTCTTGGCTTTGTCGGAAATTTCTTCCGAGAAACCGAAATCGAGCGCACTTACAGGACAAGCCTGGACGCAGAAAGGTTGCTTGTCTTCGCTAATGCGGTCGCTGCACATGGTGCATTTGCTGGCTTTGCCCGTGATTTCGTTCTTGGTGATGACTTCCCAGGGACAGGCGTGGATGCAGTACTCGCAGCCGATGCAAACGTCATTATTAATGACGACGGGGCCTTCTTCGTATTTGGTGATCGCCTCGACCGGACATACGGCGGCGCAGGCGGCGAAGGTGCAGTGCATGCAACTGTTACGCGCCCACAACGGCGAAAGCCCTTCCAGGACCGGCGGCTCCATGGTGATCCAGTTAGTTGCTGACAATTCGTAGAGGCTAGTTCGATCGTGATCGTTCCAGTCTTTGCACGCCTGCACGCAGTGTCGGCAGCCAATGCATTTCGTCGCGTCAAACAAGATGCTGCGCGGCTTGCCGTCTATGAGCCGGCCTGTGGGCACCAGATTGCCGTATTCGCGATGGAGAGTTTCAGCGGGATTAATAGCCATTTGGTTCCCCTCTATCGTGCGCTCGCTAAAAGCGTGGTTTATCACTTAACTTTTACATGCGTCAACTGAATCGCACGAAGAGAAACAGTTGCGTCTGAGATTGAGCTCTTGTATTTCTCATCTCGGATCGAATAGCTTATGCGCATCAACGCTGTGTGATATTTATCAAGGAGGTAGCCTATGTCGTCCGGTACTTGGCGCGGAACTGTTGGCGTTGTGAAACCGACTTATGGGTCGGGCTCGCTCGTGGAATTTATCCGTCTCTTACCTGAAGGTGTCGGCTGCATCCCGATGTACGCCGGGATCAAAGAGCATTCGGAGCGCGGTTACCTCGGCGCTTTGGAAACGTACAACGCCAAAGTCGCGGAGCTCGCCGAGATCGGTGTCGATCTGATGCATCCCGAGGGCGGGCCGCCGTTCATGGTGCGCGGCTACAAAGCCGAGCAGGAGATCGTCGCCGGGTGGGAGGCCAAGTACAAAATTCCGATCTTCACTTCCGGCATTTCGCAGGCCGAGGCGCTGCGCGCGTTGGGAATAAAAAAGTTCGTTGGCTGCACTTATTTTAACGACGAGAAACTCAATTCGCTCTTCTCAAGGTATTTTAGCGATGCCGGTTTCGAAGTTCTCGGGATGGAAGGGATGGATACGACGCCGTATGAAGCAGACAAGATCTCAACGGACACGATCTACCAGCATCTCAAATCCTCATTCAACAAACACCCAACGGCACAAGGAATCTATTTACTCGGCTCGGGCGCTTGGCAAGTGAAGGACATTGTGGGCGTGGAAAACGATCTGGAGGTTCCGGTCGTGCATCCGGTCGCTGCACGGGTATGGCTGGTGCAGAAGAAGCTGCGGGTGAGAAACCCGATCGAAGGTGCAAGCCGGCTATTGGAAGAACTTCCTTGATTTTTCTAATCGAGCTGGCTCCAGTCCAAAAATTCTTCCAAGCCGAGTTTTTCCAGCGTGTCTTTGTACGGTCTTCCCGTGCGCTCGTGTCTGCCGGAGAGTTTGTAGTATTCCCAGATCATGTCCGGTAGCCACTTCGCAATGGTGAAGCCCTTGTATTTACCGTCTGGAATCGGCTCCAAAAATCTGGGGCCGACGTCTTGCCAGTCGAAGTCGGCGATCCAGCCGCGCTGGGTGCCGAAGAGGCTTTGCAGAATCATGCTGCGGTGGCCGGCTTGAAGGGCTTCATCCATCGAAAAATTCCAGCCGGTAATCGCGTTGAAAGCGTCGACAATGCTGTTGAGGCCGTCTTTCTTGTGGCTCTCCTGGGCGAACCAGCAACCGCCGAAGATGCCGGTGAATTGTCTGTACTGCTCGGAAAGAACGTGGGACCAAACCCACCCTTCGGGACTTTCCATTTCCAACGGACCCCATTTTTCTTTGTCGCGCAAATCCGGCGGAGGATTCTTTGAGCCGCCGCCTTGCGGTTTCATGCCGCCGCTGGCAACCAGCTCACGCAACATTTGACCGAGCAGCGGACGCCACTCGTGCATCGCCGGCGTGCCGCCTTTGGTGTGCACCGCCCATTTGGGCGCGTCGCCGCCGAGCGCTGCGGCAAGTTGCTTCGGTCCTTCGGCAAGAAGATTGCCGAGCCAGCCTTCGCGATGCGCCGCCATATCCAACAGTTTGTCGACAGCGTCGACGTTGCCCCATTCGAGTTTCAAGCCGTTGGTTCGGTCCGCACCGAGCAATCCTTTTTCCCAGGCTTCGAACGCGACACCGGCACCGCAGGAAAAATGGCTGCACTCGATGCCCAAATTATTGATCTTCTCGGCGAGATAGAGCACGGCGTTGCCTTTGATGCCGAGATTGAAAAAAGTATCGAGCCATTCGCCGCCGGCGTTGAAATGCACCACCGTGCCTTTGAAATCGCCTTCTCCCAGCTTCGCGTCCCACGGGCACATGCGCGCGCATTGAAAGCAGGGACGGAGCACGACCTCGTTTTGATCGAAGCCTTTGATATGCGCGGGCTGAATGTCGGTGCTACGCCAATTCAAGTTATTCAGCGCGCCCCAGGCATCGCCGTGGCCGTACTTGGTTTTCTTCTTCTTGACGTCGTGCTGCTGCAAGACATTGCGCCAGCGTAAACCGGCCTCGGCCAGCTTCGCTTTATTGCGATAGCTCGGGCGCACCGTGCCTGAAACAACGATCGCTTTCAGTTTCTTCGAGCCAAACACCGCGCCGCCGCTGTGCGCGGCGAAATGATTGTAATCGTTCGCCAGCATGGCCGCACGGTTCAAATTTTCGCCGGCGGGCCCGATGCACAGCACTCTGGCATCGCGATTGCCGACGATGTCACGCAAGCGATCTTCGGTATCACGGGTGCCGGCTCCCCAAACTTGCGCGGCGTCGCGCAGCTCAGGCTTGCCGTCTTTGATATAAAGGTAAACCGGTTTGGGTGCCGCGCCGTTTAGAATAATCCCGTCGTAGCCGGCGGCTTTGAGATAGGTTCCCCAATAACCGCTGGTCGCACCGCGGCCGAGTGTCGTATTCGTCAGCGGGCTCAAGTACACCGCAGTCATTTTGGTGCCGCCGGGAGTGAAACCATTGCCGGTCAGAGGTCCAGTCATGATCACGACAATGTTCTCCGGACCGAAGGGCGTGGCGTCGAGCGGCAACTCGTTCATTAAAATGTAGAGCGCCAGCGCCTGGCCGCCGATGAACTTTTTCAGGATTGGTTCTTCGGGCAGATTCTCGTCTTTCAACGCGCCGGTGGTCAGATTGACACGGAGAATTCTGCCCATGTAGCCGCCGGGGAGGGGGGTGGTTCGGTTTGCCGGGAATAGGTTCATCTGACCTTACCTCGTTTCCGTGTTGGAAAACCTGTGGTGCATGACCTCTCAATTCGTTTAGCGTTTAGGGTCTTGGGTCTGGGGTTTAAAACTCAAGACGCTAGACTCTGGACCCTGGACTCTATCGTGCGCCGAAGATCGCGCGCATCTCGTCACCGGCGGCGCTGTAGTCTTTAGCCAAGCGCGGGTCGCTCGCTTGAAGCTTCACATTACGGAGCGAAAAGACCTGCGGATCGACGTCGCGGTGGCTCGGAATCCGGCCTTGCTCGCGCAACATGCGCTGACCCTCTACCGAGAGGATAAAGCTCATCAACAATTTGCCGCTGTTCGGATGCGGCGCGGCCTTCATTAATGCGATTGGGTGCACATAGGTAATCACCGGCTCGTCGAAGACGTACTGCACAGGTCCGCCTTGGCCTTTGATGCGCGCGGCGATGTGCGCGTAGGTATTGCTCACGGCGTGGAACTCCCCTGCGGCCAAAAGTTGTGCCGTGATGTTATGGCCGTCGCGCACGCCCGGATGTTGCGCGGCGAGCGCCTTTAAAAAGTTGCGCGCCTTTTCTTTACCCCAGCGTCGCTGCAGGTTGACGTACCACTCCGGGTCTTGGACGTTCACCCCGAGCCGGCCTTTCCAGCGCGGCGCGAGCAGATCTTCGTATTTCTTGGGCGCTTCCTGGGGCTTCACGAGCTGGGTATTGTAGGCCATCGAGTTGAGCAGCGAATGCACGTTGACCCAGTGGCCGTCAGGGTCTTTGAAGCCTTCGTTGTAGAACGATGCTTCGGGTGGCACGAAGCGCTGCGTCAGCCCCGATTCTTTCATCAGCTGGATTTGAAAACCGGCCGAGGTGACGACGTCGACGGCAAATCGGCCAGCTTTGGACTCGGTGACCGCGCGCTGCAGAACTCTATCGCTTGTCCCGCGATAAAACGACGGCTTGATGTTCGGATATTTTTTCTTGAAGGCATCGACCAAGGTAACGATCTGTTCGTTGTTGAGCGAGCTGTAAAGAACGACTTCACCCTCGGTTTTGGCGGAGTCTTCGAGGGTGGCGGCGCGCGCGGTCGCGGCGCATAAAACCACTAGAACAAATAGGACGAGTAGCCGCATTACGATCGTCTCAGCGCACGTGTCCGACGAACAGCTCGTCCATCGGCAGCGTGGCTTTCATCAGTCCTTGCTCGATCTGGTAGCGGTTCATCGCTGCGAGTGTGCGGTTCTCGTTTGCACCCATGACGTAGGCATAGGGATCTTCACCGAGCTCATCGCGTTCTCTTCGATAGCCGGAGATTTCGTCGGCGGGCATGTACTGGGTCGCAATGTCGCGCGCTTCCATGAAGGCGCGGGTCAATTTCGCGGGCAAGTCGGGGTGGCGGTCGACGACTTCACGGCGGATCGACAGGACGTGCATGATCGGATTGATGCCGGACTTCTTCACGTAGTCGATGATTTCCTGGCCGTCTTCGAAGAGCGGCTTCACCCCCGGATAAGCAGCCATCATCTTCGGCGTCTCGCCGCCGCCGAAGAAACCGGCATAGCCGTTGTCGCCGGGAACGACGGCGCCGTGAAGTTCGCCTTCGCTCAGCATCTTCGAAAGCACGAGCTTTTCCCCGCCGAAAGGCGGCGGTGGCTCGATGCGCTGCACTTTGACCGGCAGCTCGTGGCCGATGAAAACTTCCCGGCCGGAGACGAACCACTGCATGTCGGTCGTCTTGATATTGTGCGCATCGAGTAGATAGCCGCGCGCCCAAACGACGGCGGTGGCGCCGTAGCGGAAACAGCCAAACTTTTTGCCTTTCAGCTCCGACGGCTGGTTTAGATAATTTGCGCAATGATAAATATTGCGCTGGCGCGGCCCACGCTCGAAGAACACCGGAATCGCCAGCAGCTGCTGGCCATTCTCGATGGCGCGCATCAGGCTTGCGGCGGAAACCTCGCCGACGTCCCACGCGCCGTGGAGATATTTGTAATGCCGCTCACCGGAAGAAACAAAATTAGGGTCGACGTCGAGCTCATAGCCTTCGATACCGACCTTGCCATCGATAATCGCCTGGCAGCGCGGATGATCGGGCAGGCCCAAGGTGATTTTAGGCTTAGTCGCCATGGCAATGTCCTTTCCTAGATGGTCGAAAAAAGTTTCGTTCCAAAGGTTTCAATAATTCCATAGTTCCAATCGTTTCCGGAACCGTTGGAAGGACTGAAACCACTGGAACAACCGATTATCTAGCACCGCCGAATATTTCCCGATACCGATTGCCGATCGCTTGATATCTTCTGCCTATATCGAAAATATCCGGGGTGCGCACGTCCTGACCTTCTAAAACCTGGCTCTCGGGTGATTTGACTTTGGCGTGCGCGGGCATGCGATTGGTCGTCACGACGATCTTCTGTCCTTCCTCGGATAACAAGAAGTCGGTAAAAAGCGCACCGGTATAAGGATGCGGCGCGCTGGCGCTCATGAAGACCAAGCTTGGGCTCAGGAAAAAGGGCTGAGCCGGCGCGAATGACAGCGGCGCTCCTTGCTTGCTTAGTGTGAGCACGGAATTCAAATTCGTTTCCACGGCCATATCGAATTCGCCCGCGGCCACTAGTTGCGTCATCAGCCGCCGGCCGCGCTGATGGGAAATGTTCTGCTCGTTCAGCCGCTGCATGAAACGCGATCCAGCTTCCTCGCCGAGATACTGCATCATGGTGCCGAACCAAACGTAGGACTGGCTGTCCATCGTCAGCTTGCCTTTCCAGCGCGGCTTTAGCAGATCTTCGACAGCGCGCGGCGCGTCTTCCTTTTTCACCTGCCGCGTGTTGTAGACGCTGACCATGACGTTGGTCATGTAGGCGTCCACAAGCCGTCTTTGTCCTTCAGGCCGTCGCGGAAAAATTCTCTTTCGGGGGAGCGGTAGCGCAGCGCGATTTTCTTATCGATGAGCGACAGCACGCCCAGTTGCCCGCTCAAAACCACGTCGGAGACCGGCTTGCCGGCGCGCGCTTCCGAGTCGAGCCGAGTGATGATCGCGGCACCAGAAAAATGCACGCTCACTGCTTTCGCGCCGGGGTAGCGCTTCATAAATCCGTGAGCGGTTTCATCGCCGACACGTCCATGTTGGCGTAGATCACCGCTTCGCCTTCGCTCTTCGCCAGCTCGTAGAGGCGCTGCTGGCGTTCCTGCGCGGGCAATTTCTCTAATGCGGCGAGCTTGGATTCCGCCGTTTGCGCTGATAATTCAGCTGCCCAAAGCAATGCTGCAACGATAAATAGCGCGGCAAGAAATTTTCGCGGCATTGGAGCAACTCCTTGTTTGAACAATTGCTATTTACGCCCGGCGATTCCCAATTCTTTGTGAACTTCGCGGAGCACGGAAAAATCCACCAACTGCGCCAACGGCGGGGTAGCGGTAAGTTTCAACGGCTGGGTGATCGTCAAATCGATGTTTTTGCGCATATCGTCGTCGCTCACGCCGCCGGGGTTTTGCGCGTCAATGGCTTTCATGCAAATCTCCCAGGCACCTTCAATCACGTCGCGCGGGTGATTGAATTCTGCCTGGGCGATTTTCAGGGTCTCGTCTTTGCGGGTTTTGATGAATTGCAGACTTTTGACCATCGCACGCATCCAGCGTTTGAGCTTGTCGCGGTGATTATTCAATTCCGCGTCCGAAGTCGAGTATCCCGCCCAAGGCCAGGGTCCCATGTCGGCGAGGACGCCCAATTCCGTGAATCCCTGTTTCTTGAGCAGCGCCGCGGCGTCGGGATTAAAAGCTCGGGCGTGAATCGTGCCGTTGCGCATGGCGACCACCGAAGTTTCGGCACCACCGATATTCATGAACGTGACGTCTTTCCTCGGGTCCATGTTATGATTCTGCAGCACCATTGATGCGGCCAACTCGGTGGTGCCACCCGGCCCCGTGGTGCCGATAATTTTTCCCTTCAGGTCTTGCACCCGTTTGATGCTGGGTGCCCCCATGAGGACGAAAAGCGAGCGGTTGTAGGGGAAAAAGATCGCTTTGAGCGGCGCACCGCGCGCCGCCGCGCGCATCGAAGAGCCGGCGATGCCGGCAACATCGATCTCGCCGGCCAGCAAAGCCGTCACGACGACGCTGGAACCGACTTGAATCCATTGGACTTCGAGATTTTCCTGGGCGAACATACCGGCGCGCATGCCGACGTAGAGCGGCAGATAGCCGAAGTCTCGAGTCGAGAGCGCGATACGGAACAACTCGGCGC
>JBEVIO010000079.1:0-3992 GCA_040510635.1 Binatia bacterium
AACTCGTCGGCGAGCGGCATGAAGCTCGGCTGTTTCGCCGCCGGCAATAACCGGCTGCCGCGCGAACTGATCGTCAGAAAGGGGATCGATTCGCTGGACGACATGCGCGGCAAGACCTTCGGCGTGCAGAGCATCGGCGGCGGAGCCTGGTTATCGACGATGGTGGCGCTCGACGCCCTCGGCCTGGACTTGGATAAGTATAAGCTCAACGTGCGCGTCATCGGCGACACCGGGACTCAGACTCAGGCGCTCGTTTCGGGAAACATCGATGCCGCGATACTGCCTTACAGCTATGCCGACATCGCTAAGCGCGCCGGCGCACGATCCCTCGCAGATGCCGGGGCCCTGAAGATTGTTTACCAAGCGACAGTCCTGTGCGCTCTGAAAGACTCCAATATCGTCACTCCCGAAATGACAATCGGTTTGACCAAAGGCTTGATCGAATCGCTGATTTACATTCTCGAGCCCGCCAACAAGCGCGAGGTCGTCGCCACGCTCAAGCGAAACCTGCGCCTGGGCAAAGACGAGGACGCCGAAGCGGCGTATCGCGTCGCGCAGTTGCAAATGTCCAATGTCGAAGTCGGTCTCAATCTCGATTCCTGGAAAACCGTGCGGCGCCTAGTCGCGCGTATCAATCCCAAAGTTCAAGAGATCGATCTCGATCAAGTGATCGTCTCATCTGTGATGCAGAACTTGGAAGCGAGCGGCTTCATGGCCGAGATGAGAAAAAAAGTGCCACGATAAGCGGGTAAATTCGAAGCACGAAATCCGAAACTCGAAACAATATCGAATGGCAAAAAGACAAAATGTTTAAACGGACTCGGCTCGGACTTGGGTTTTGAATTTTGGAGATTGTTTCGGATTTCGATATTCGGATTTCGGATTTTCTTGATGACATGCGTAGCCCGGACGCGGCGCGGCGGAATCCGGGGTTTTTGGCCAACACTATCAACTACAATAATAAAGGAGAACCCTCATGCACGGCGGACAAGCGATATTGAAAGCGATCGAACGGAGCGGCGTCGATTTTATTTTATCCTCCCCCGGCTCAGAGTGGCCGCCGGTGTGGGAAGCCTTGGCTGAGGCCGCCGCGCGCGGCGCAAAAAACCCGAAATATATCAACTGCCGGCATGAAGCCGTCGCCGTCGCCATGGCCGCGGGCTACACGAAAGTTACCAATCGACCCCAAGTGGTCATGCTTCACGCCACCGCCGGCCCGCTTAATGCCGCAATGACTTTGCGCGCCGCGCTGCAAGAGCGCACACCGATGGTCATTATCAGCGGCGAGGTCGCTGCCTACGGAGAAAATACCAAAGTCGCCGATCCCGGCGGCCAGTGGCTGCACGATCTCACCGACCTCGGCGGCTCGCCCGACTTGTTGCGCGGCTGCGTCAAGTGGGCCGATCGCGTCATGTCCGCAGAGCTTTTGGCCTCGACCATCGAGCGCGCCGTGCGCATCGCCGTGGAACCGCCGGCGGGGCCGGTGCTTATAGGCATTCCATTCGAATGTATGATGGAAGAAGTCAATTTCCCCGATCACGAAAAACCGAATGAAGTGGTGCGCGCCCACGAAGTCGGCGATGACGCTATCGACCAAACGCTGAATCTCATCGCTGCCGCGAAAAACCCGGTGGCGTTAACCGAACACGTGGGCGGCGATCCGCGTGCGGTGGAGCGGCTGATTGAGCTTTGCGAATTGATGGCCATTCCGGTGATGGAAACTTACCGCCCCGCGTTCATGAATTTTCCGACCAACCATCCGCTTTATTTGCACCACGATCCAAAGCTCGTCGACGCCGCAGATGTAATTCTCATGGTCGACGCCGTCACTCCTTGGTATCCGGCAAGTAAAGCGCCAAACAACGCCAAAGTCATTGCCATCACGGAGGAGTTTCCCAACTCGCGCCTGCCCTATTGGGGTTATAACGTCGATCTCGCCCTAGTCGCGCCGCCGGCGTCGACGCTCGCAAAGCTCGTCAAGAAAGCCAAAGCGTCGGAAGAGGTCGCCGCCAATCGCTCCGTGTACGAACAGCGCCTGTCGCGCACCAGCGCGCAGCACGATAGTTACTTTGGCAAACTGAAAGAGGAAGCGCAGAAACACGCACACGAGACACCGATCGATCCGCGCTGGGCCTGTCACGCGCTCAGCGAAGCGATGCCGAAAAATGCCGTCATTTCAGAAGAGACCACCGTCTATCGCAGCCTGATTCAGGAAACGATTCCACGCAACCAAACCCAATCGTATTTCGCGCGCATCACCGGCGGGTTAGGAGTCGGTCTAAGTTACGCTCTGGGTGTCAAGCTGGCGCTGCCCGAACGCCCGGTGTTCACGTTGATCGGCGACGGCGCCTTTCACTACAATGCGGTGCCCTCTTGTCTCGGCGTCGCGCAAGAATACGGCTTGCCGATCCATGCCGTGATTTTTAACAACGGACGCTATCTGTCGATGGAGACGAGCTTGATAAAATATTTTCCCGCGGGCTCGGCGAAAAAAACCGGCGTTCATTTCGGCGCGGAGATCGGGCCGAGACCCGATTATCAACACTACGCCAAAGCTCACGGCGGCTACGGCTACCGGGTCAGCGATCCGAGTGAAATCAAAGCCGCGGTCGAACAAGCGCTCAAACACGAAGCCGAGCGTAGGCTGACGGTAATCGACCTCGTGCTGAGCGATTTCAATCCGCGTTGACGAAATTGCTTCGGTGGCCAAAGCGCACTCGTAGCATGCGCTTGGCGAATCGGTAAAAAAAGCTACCCAGGCTGCTAGGTCGCTCGTCTCACGAAGTGCGAATGCTATTTCTTAGACCAACTAATGATGCCGCCCCAGATGGCCAATATCAGGCCGATGACCGCGAGCGTCGCACCCACCAGCGGAATGATGAGGAGCAGCCCTAAACCCAAAATTCCTAAAAGTATCCCGGCCGCGAGGGGATTTGCACTCGAACGACTAGACGCGTCTTCGACCTGTCGTGGCTCTTCATTGAGCGTCGAGACTTCTTCATGCAAGAGTGTCTCCGCCAGTTCCTTGAGCCCGGCCCGTTTCTCCGGCTCAGCTGCGCGAATCACCCGACTGATTTCCGCGACCAGCTTTTCGACCTGTTCTTCGGCTTTTACACCGGCATCGGCGTTCGGCGTTGCCTGTCCCATGCAGCGATTGTAGCGCAAAACGTAAGGCAAATCGCGATTCGCACAATTCTAGCTGGTTAGAAAATAATGCATCCTTCTTCAAACAGGCCCATTCGGGCTTGTTAACTTGCCAAGCCTACTCCGTCGGCAAAGAAGAACAATAAACAATTGAGCTCGCGGTTTGAGAACATAGAAATTTAACACCTCACGTTTGCGCCGGAGCCCGTCATTTTATCGCGCTCGAGTTCGGCGTCGGCAGGCACGGCCGTGCGGGTGATCAGCCGAGCCGCGCGGTTGCGGCTGAAATAATACCAACCCCACTGAACCAGCACGAGAATTTTATTTTCGAACTCGACCAACTCGACGATGTGAACGAACAGCCAGGCGAGCCAGGCGAGATACCCCGAAAAATGCAGCCGTCCAATCTCAGCCACCGCCGAGGCGCGACCGATGATCGCCATCGAGCCGCGATCGCGATAGTGAAAAGGCGCGACCGATTTTTTTTTGATCCTGGCGGCGATGACCCGAGCGATATAGCGGCCTTCCTGTATCGCGACCGGAGCGACGCCGGCCAGAGGCTTGCCGGTTTGTTGCGAGTAATTGGCCAAATCCCCGATGACAAATAGCTCGGGATGGCCGGCAATCGTTAGATCCGGTTCGACCATCAACCGGCCGGCGCGATCGATTTTTGCTCCAATGCGGGCGGCCAGCCTTTGACCGAGCGGCGAGGCCTGAACACCCGCCGCCCAAATCACCGTGCGGCACGCGATGCGCTCGACGGTTTCGCCGCGCTTAATCGTCACCGCTTCGGGTGTGATTTCGCTGACGATAGCTTTTTCATGCACGCTGACCCCAAGCCGCTTGAG
>JBEVIO010000080.1:0-3574 GCA_040510635.1 Binatia bacterium
CATTAGAAATTGAGTACTTATCCGTTCGCCCTGAGCATCGTCGAAGGGCTCCGAGAGAGTTTTCACACAGTCTGTCGGAGCGAGGAATCGTTCTCGATGTCAAGCCTCATGGCTGATTCCGAAATTGAACAAAAGGGCGAAGCATGCTGCGCTCTTTGGTTAATTTCTTACGCCGATACCAGTTCCGGCTCGACCGGATAGTTCGATAATATCTCAGCGCCGTCGGCTGTGACTCGGAGTAAGTGTTCGAGCTTCACAGGATAGTGGTTGATCTCGAGGGCGACGATCATGTTTTCTGCGAGCGAGATCATGTATTTTTCCGGATCGCCGCCGCGGAGCCACGGCGATTCGTAAATACACAAGCCGACACCATGGAAACCATCAAAGCCGGGCAATCGTGCCGACGCGCCTTTGCCGAAATGGCGAAACGCTTCCGTGCACGGACCCGGCTTCACGAGTCTCAACGCTTCTTGCAGCGAATGATAGGCTTCTTTGTAGCGTTGTTTGGTTTCAGCGGTTGGCGTGCCGTGGCTGAACGTGCGCGCGAAGTCGCTGTAGTAGCCGCCGGGCCCGGCGACCGTGGCATCGCAGATCACCAAGTCGCCGTCCATTACCACGAGATCGGCGCCCATCGGTTCGTTGTGCGGTCGCTGGTCGGCAAGCGAGGAATCGTAGATCGAAATAAACTCGCTGCCCGCTTCGAATCCCTGATCCATCAGATAATCGAGCATGATGCGGCTCAGTCTGTCCTCCGGCGGGTTCGACTCACGCAAGGCGTGACGCACCAGATCATAGCCGCGCTCCTTCGCTTTCGTCGTCCAACGAATGAGCTGCAATTCATCGACGGTTTTCACCACACGGGCTTGATGGATCGCCGGCCAGCCGTCGACGAGTTGAATACCTTTTGCTTTCAAACCGTCCACCGCGGTCAAATTTAGAAAATCCACGCCGACTCGCTCGCCGAATGCGCCCAGTTGCTTCAGACCCGTGATCGCTTGATCGACAAAATCTTCGGTCGCGATCGCCGGACGCATGGCGAACATGTAAGCGTCGAAGCGCAGGCTGCGATAATGGCTCTTGCGCGACAACTCGCGTTGACAAATCAGCGGCTCTCCTGCGATCGGCACGAGGACAAAGCGTTGGATGCCCGTCGCGCGCAGCCCGAGCATCATAACCGTGTCGGTCGCATAGCGAATATTCAAAAAATCGGTGAGCAGGAGTGCGCCGAGCCCTTGGTGTTTCATCGCTGTTTGCAATCGATTGAGCCGGTCGCTGTTCAGTCGCTTCATATCGACGCCGAAGGGCGTAAGGTCCGTGTGAAACATGATTCCTCCTGTTGTCGACTCAAGTCCTCGCGTACTGCCAATCGGCTTGGGAGTCAAGGCGTCATTCCCGTGCGCCTCGACTTGTCTTTCTGAACCAACTTGGTAAGTAATGGATCGAGTAGAAATTATGGATAACACATTGCAGGAAATTCTCACCTTGGTCGAGAAGGGCACGGTCGAGCAGCGCTGCGCGGCACTGCTCGTTCTTGGCGCGGTAAAGGCCAATAGCGCGCCGGTGGTGAAGCTGGTTGGAACTTTGCTCGATCATGCAAATCCGGTGGTTAAAGATTACGCGCTGCGCTACTTCGAAGAAGTCCAGCCCAAAAATAACATCGCGCAGTTGCTCAAAATGCTCGACGACTCGGATAAAGAAATCCAGGAGCGCGCGGTGCGGTCGCTGAGTGCGGTGGGGCAATCGGCCGTGCACCCACTGCTCCAGAGCCTGGCCGGCGGCTCGCGCGTCTGGCAACTCAACGCCGCGCGGGTGTTATGCCATGCGCGCGGCAAAGGAGCGATGAAAGGGCTGTTGCAGCTGCTCGCCGACGGCACCGATGAGGCAAATCGGGTTGTCTGCGATCTCCTGACGCCGGCGCTGCGAGAGATGGACGCTAAGGAGCAAGAGGCATTTTATGACGAGGTCGAAGCCTTCGCCGCCAAGCTCGAGGTGAAGCAGCAGCGGCCGGCGGTGGTTTCGACGATGCGCCTCTTGGGTCAGCTCGGGCGCGCGCAGGCGCGGCGCTGGCTGTTCAAATTCATCGGCGCCGAGCATCATCCGACGGTGCGGGCGCACGCGCTGGTGGCGCTGCTGCGCTGCCTGCGTGAACAGGACATCCGCAAAGATGAATATACAAAACTATTGCCGATCCTCGAGGAGGCGGAGTTCAGCGAAGCGACGCGCTTGGTAGTCGAATTGCTCGATGCCCACGACCTGCCGGAGGACTCCCGCGCGTTGCTCGCCAAACTGATGCAAAGCCCGCACACGGATCTGCAGAAATTTGCCCTGAGAAAGATGGGCGACATCGGCACGCCCGCTACGGTGCGCACGTTGGTCGAGCAGTTGGGCGATGCCGATTATCGAAGGCGCGACGTCGCTGCGAGCTCGCTGCGCAAAATTCCCGAGGCGCGCGCCGCGTTGATTAAAGAACTGTCAGCTTGCGTTGACGCGAGCAAAGCCTGGAGCATCGCCGAGCTGCTGCCTTCGTTCGAGGGAAAATGGCGTCAGGATACTTTGGACGGACTGTGGCAAAGGCTAAAAGACGCCATCGACAACGAAGAGCGAATTCAAACCGCTTTTCTCCACGTGTTGAAGCAGGCGGATCCGGCGTTCGCCTACCGGCAACTGGCGGAGCAAGGCGCCAAGCTGGTCAAGGCGAAAAAATATAAAGAGGCGGTAGGTTTTTTGACACCGCTCAAAGATTTTCCCGAGTTCAAGCCGGAAAATAAATTTCAGCTCGCTGCGGCGCAGCTCAAACTGCACGTGCACACAGTGGCAAGCCACAAAAATCATCCCGCCGTAGAGTTGATCGCCGATCTTTGCCGCAATAGCGCCTATCCGGTGTTCGAAGCGTTGAGGAAAGAGAAAACCCTCGCGCCGGAAGACCTCTTCGCGCTCGGCTTCAGCATGGCCGAGCGAATTGGGCAAGAGCGCGGCTTGGGCATCGATCTACTGGAGCATGTCGCCGAGAAGTTTCCCCGGAATAAGATCGGCAAGAATGCCAAGAACAAGCTTAAACTGGTAGGCGCTTAGACCACGAGCCAAATTTTACCGGTCTAACTTCGCGCAACTCCGGCGAAGATCTTCTCAGGCCGATTTCACACAGGTGCCAATTAGTTGCGCAAACCCGTCCAAACGATCTCGCTTGGATGGTTATACGATCTCCGCGACCACCCGCGCCAAATTGTCCGTTGACAGGAAAGCACGGTTTCGGCTACCGTCTATCCCAACTTGGGGCACCGGCGGGCCCGGGTTGGCAATTCACTTCCAGATCCAATAGCGACGCTAGTTTTTCAACTTTCGGAGGTATGTCATGGGCAAAGACGCTTTTGATCGTCGTGCATTTCTGAAAGGAGCTGCGGCGACCGCGGCGGCGGTTATCGGGACACAAGTGGCGGCGGCAAACACGCCGGCACAGGCCGCCGAGTCAAACTCCGACGGCGAGAAACCGCCGAGCAGAGATAAAATCATCAGCCGGCCCGGCTCTGACTTTATGGTCGACGTGATCAAAGCCACCGGTATCGAGTATATCGCG